>CACXFN010000202.1 GCA_902766915.1 uncultured Eubacteriales bacterium | reverse complement strand
TATGAAAAAGTATCGCCGATACTTTATATCAAAGTCGTCCGTCTGAACACACGGGCGGCTTTCTTTATGAGAAAACGGAAGGAGTACCAAAGCATGAGGCTTACAAAGTATGAAAAAGAAACGATCATTCTGACCAGCGAGGGTGACGACACTTACAATGTCTATACCTTCAATGCCGGACTCAAGCGCCGACTGGCTGATTTTGCAAAGAAGTACCCGGCGGTCTGCCGTCTTGAATCTGAAGATAAGGAAATAGGATGTGTATCTTATTTTATCGATAAAGCGAGGTTATCAATTCGCCTTACAGCACCTTATACGGATGCGAGGCGTGAATCAGCAAGAGAGAATGCGAAACGAATCGGTCCCCCAAGCAAACCCAAACTGTAACAAACCGCAATAAACTGATTGAAACATATAGAAAACTATGGTATTATAATTGAGGTTTTTTGAGTTCATAAAAGAGGTGCAGAGGATGAATCTAGAAAACACGGAAAGATGGATAGGTGTAGAAGAAGCGGCCGAGTACTTAGGCGTGAAACCGTCAACTATTCGCGAGTGGATTAAAAAGACTGACATTCCTGCGAATAAGATCGGAAAGCAGTGGAAATTCAAAAAATCCGAACTTGATGAATGGGTTAAAAGCGGAAAGAGCGCGATTCAGTAACAGAAAGGGCGGTTAAGATGAGAGGACAATATCAGTTTTTAGATCTAATTGAAGAAGTATTGACAGCAGAAAAGCGAGACATGACTCTGCCGGAGATATGGGAATGTGCTGTAAAAAATGGCTTTGATAAAAAGCTGGAATCTGCAGGAAAAACGCCTGTTAATACGATGAATTCATGTATCCGAAGAAATATTGCTAATGGCAGAAATGTTAGATTTGTTCAGACTTCAACACATCCTGCAAAATACAATCTTAAGAAATAAGGCGCATTGAATATGAAGCAATTCGACACGAATATTATTTATAATATCGACTGTATTGAGGGTATGAAAAAACTGCCTGATAACAGTGTGGACCTGATAATAGCTGACCCTCCCTATAATCTGTCCAAGGGGGGAGATTGGAAATGGGATAACAGCGTTAAGCTTGACGGGATGGGTGGCAATTGGAATAAGGTCATGCAAACATGGGATGACTATACGCTTGAATCGTATTTCGAATTTACCAGAGCATGGCTGACCGAGGCCAAAAGAATCTTGAAGCCCACTGGTTCAATGTGGATTTTTGGCACTTACCATAACACAGGAATTATCAATGTGGTATGTCAACTTCTGAAGATAGAAATCATAAACGAAGTAATATGGTATAAGCGTAATGCATTCCCAAATCTATCAGGCAGAAGGCTTACGGCAAGCCATGAAACAATACTGTGGTGTAATAAAGGCGCCAAAAAAAGAGAGTATTATTTCGATTATGAATACTCCAAGAATGGTGATTTTTCTAGTGATCTCCTGAAAAGCGCTGGGAAGCAGATGCGTACAGTCTGGGATATCTCGAATAATAAAACAAAAGAAGAACTTCTATATGGAAAGCATCCTACTCAGAAGCCGTTGAAGATATTGAAAAGAATGATTTTACTCTCTTCCAAGAAGGGCGATATTATGCTTACTCCATTTGCCGGAGCCGGAAGTGAGTGCGTGGCTGCAAAAGAAACAGGTCGTCAATACATAGGGTATGAGACGGATTCTGTTTATGTTGATATTGCTAATACAAGATTGGAACACGCGATATGCGACACTGCTCCATTATTAGAAACAGATAAAGGCAAAGATCCGGAGAAGAAGCCGGTGCTTGAACCGATACTTTCAGATGATCCTCCGACTAAAGGTAAGGATACCGGTTCATATCAGCAATTATCATTTACCTTAGAGCCTATTACAAAAGAGGGGTAATTATTATGTTTAGCCCGGTAATCAAATGGAGCGGGAGCAAACGTTCCCAAGCGGCTGAAATACTTAAACATACGCCAAAGCATTATAATACCTATTACGAACCGTTTGTAGGTGGTGGTGCAATTCTTTATGCCTTGCAACCGGCCCAAGCGGTTTGCGGAGATATATGTGAACCGCTTATACAATTATGGAAGTCAATAAAGAATCAGCCCGAGGAACTTGCAGAAGCCTATCGGGAAAGGTGGAAGCGACTTCAAGACGAAGGTTATACCGCATATTACGCGATTCGTGATGACTTCAACAGAACCAAGAATCCGGAGGATCTACTATTCCTTTCAAGAACATGTGTGAATGGCCTTATTCGCTTTAATGCAAATGGTGATTTCAATAATTCATTACATCATACAAGGCCGGGTATACATCCGGACAGCCTGAGAAAAATAATCTTGGACTGGTCGGAACACATAAAAGGCGCTGAATTCTGGGCTGAAGACTATCAAAAGACAACAGCCCAAGCAAAAGAAGGTGACCTTATTTATTTGGACCCGCCATATTTCCATACGGTTGGCCGCTATTATGGAACAACCTCTATCGATTTTGAAGAGTTTATGGATTTCCTTGATGGGCTGAACCAGCGTGGAATAAAGTATATGCTCTCTTTTGACGGAAAGCGCGGCGAGACAGATTATACAGTTGAGCTTCCCAAAGAGTTATATAAGCACCATTATTTCATAGCCTCAGGGAATTCCAGTTTCAAAAAGGTTATGGATAAAGAGAGCCAACAGGTGTATGAGTCCTTGTATACGAACTACTAAAGAAAATGCCCCTATCGATCATCAACCGATAAGGGCATTATTCATTTATTGAAGGTCGATTAGCGAGTTTGGAGACGATTCTACCAATCGCTTAAGGTACTGTTCAAGTCTTTGAGCCATCGGAGTAAAGCTTGTAATTTCTATTGTCCATCCATTTTTTACAGGATTCATGACAAATAGCATGTCACAGTTACTAGCCCGATGGACGGTAGTGCTGCTTTGAGCATACTCTTTCAGATAAGCAGCTGCAGAGACCATGATGAAATCGTTTTTGTTAACATGACCGGTACCACGTTGCCATTCAGCATTAGGGCTTAGATCTTTTTCAACATTTGGAACATATCCCATTAAGTGCTCAATGTATGTAATAAGCCTACTACCAACATTATCTTCAAGATCAGCGGATCGCTCTTTGGACTCAATGGATAGTAGTATTGGCTTATCCTGAACACCGAAGACCTCGATTATATGGTCTGGGCGCTTCCCGTCAATTTCATCACTAACGCGAGGAAGTGAGAGCCACCTTTTTTCGGAATTGTGATCCAAAACAGAGAAACCACTCCAATCTCCCCCCGGGGGATTACACATTCCTTCAAAACAGACTGGCTTTAATACTTCCGTAAACAGATAGTGGATACCAGTATCTACATCATCTTCATGGTATTCTTGCGGCGCACTAGAAAAAGCTCGTCCTTCAATAAGAGCGGCATACTTCTTAAGACGCATATATTGCTGTTTGTACCCTGTTGTAAATAGCAATTCCTCAACGTCTTTCACCTTAGAGTTGCCAAGAATTGGGGCATCCAAAAGAACATAATTGCTTAAAGCCAGGATCGACTTCCAGAGGCCGTTGTTTCTTGCAAGAGTATCAGCGTTATTCATTAAAAGCTGATAGTTTCTAAACAAGATAGGACCATAAAGAATAGTCATGATTTCGTTGTCATTGTCTGACAACATAGCGGCTAAAGGAAGGAGTCCTCTATCAGGTCGGTTATCATCACCTCGCGGCTTAAATCCTTTGAACAGGCAAAGGATCAGGTTTGTAGTAGGATCGGCGATTTCATCGATAGTTCTTGAGTCGAACGCCGGATAGATTTCATGTAATGCTTCAGCAAACTCGGGTCTGTTGTCAGCCGGAATGATACCGATGGGGAGATCCTTTGAAGCCAGCCCCGCACTATACTTGTCAATAATTGCCAATACACGTGCCAGTTGTCCGTGCATGCCTTTTTGAGTAACAATCTTATGGAAATTAAAGCGTTGATTATCGACACAATAATCTACCACATCTTCATCGTTGTTGAAGACTTCGTCCCATTCTTCGACCGAAAGATTTGTGTTGGAATTCGTTAATTCAGCAAGGAAACGAACAACATTAAAGTTTTTCAACAGGATTATTTCTTCTTCATCAGTGGTATCAATGTGAGCCATCTTCTTGACAAGATACCTTCTTAATTCAATGTCTCCGAAGTTTTCTTCATCAAAATTGGCCAAAGAAGCATCCCGTGTTTTGTCAAACGATTCGGATTTAACATAGACCTGAGCAACAAAATTTTGGCTGACACGCGAGAAATTGATATAGCTATAGGGGACAGCGGCATTAGGGAATCTTAGATTCTTACGCTCCCTGGTTTTAGGATCCAACTCATATTTGACGAAATCCACTATATACAGATAAGGGCATCCTGTTCGTCCAGTTGAATAAGCTCTGCCACTTCGTTGCCACGCCTGATTTCCTGCTTGTAGGGCACTACAAAACTCGATAGCACACAGAATCTGTTCTTTGTCATTATTGATTTCTGTAATAATGGCATCTGGTGTTTCATCCAGAAAGCTACCATTATTACGAAGCGGTTCAAAAATATCTCCACGCCAACGAGCGCGGCCAGCTTTATTGAACCCGGGGAGTAATTCTAAATGCCAATCATAATCTGAACCACCATACTGAAAAGTCATATCGATGGTGATTGTTGAAGGAGACATTAGGGATTTTTTAATTTTGTGCGGAGCAATCTCAGCAAGAATAAGAGATGCTATTCTCTCGCACTCAACCACATTGTCACCATGGATTTTGAAATACTGTTTCATGATATCCTCCCGTTACTTGTAAAGGTGGAATTCTTGTTTGGTCAGGCCAGTATCTAAAGCTCGATACATATACCTTGCAGCTATAGAGGAATAGGGCTTCCACTTTTTGCACCGCTTTTTCACAGCCGCAGGAGACAGATCCTTCGTGTTGTATGCCCACGAAAAGCCTTGTAGAAATGCAACATCCTCATAAGGAAGGATATCATTACGGTTTAGGACAAATAGCAAATACATTTTTGCGGTCCACGGACCGATTCCCTTGATCGAGGTAAGCCGCCGATATACTTCTTCATCTGGAAGGTCTTTCAGATTGTCAAAGAAAGACGGATCCTTAAGAACAACTTCTGTGATACTGCGGATGAACTTGACCTTAGAATTAGCGGTCCCGATGCTTTTTATTTCTTCGTCCGACAGGCTTGATATTGTCTCGATACTTATATGGCCATCGCAAAGGTCGCTTAATCTGCCATAGATGATATTTCCAACCTTTGCAGATAACATTTGCTCTATTATTTCGTGAATCAAAAACACGTATGGGTCTTGATGTAGCGAGTAAGTTATAGGCCCTATCATTGAAATAACCTTGGCCAGTCGCTTATCCTTTTGACAGAGATGGATAACGGATGGCGTATCTTGGTCTAAGGTGATTGTCTTATCCATGGGAGTCATTCACTTTCGCGTGTAGGAACAAGCAATTCGTAAGCCTCAACTTGTAACGCTTCAGCTATTTTCTGAATGTTGTCAATAGAGATGTTTCGACGTTCTCTTTCCAAAGCGCTTATGTAAGTGCGGTGGAGTCCTGACAGTTCGGCCAATTTTTCTTGAGAGAGGTTAAGGGCCAGTCTCTGCTGTTTTACATTGGATGCAAATATATGTATTAACTGCATGGCATTATTCTCCATAATAGAATCACAGCTGTATTCTAAACACGTGAATACAATAAGTCTACAGACAATGAGTCACTCATTGTGAATTTTTATGATGAGCAGAGCAAAGGCTCTCAGCTGAAAAGTTGAGGGCTTTTGTTTTGCCCATCAGACAGGATCGTTCGCGCGGCGATCCTGTGAAAACCGAATATGGCAAAGACCAAGGCACCGCCCTGGTCGAGCCAGATGAGGAAGCCGTTGAGCTTCGCTCTACCGCTCTTTTGCGGATAGCAGCGAAACACTCAGCGGCTATTTTT
>CACXFN010000201.1 GCA_902766915.1 uncultured Eubacteriales bacterium | reverse complement strand
CTGGCCGGAGAATTCGAGGACGTTCAGACGGACGCCATGAACGACAACTGACAGGAAACACATGACTAGGTTCAGTGCGTGGCCGATAATTACTACCACTACACCGAGAACCAACATTGGACCGGTCATGCTGGCGGCAATTCCGTTAAAGCTCTGGGAGATTGCCACACCGGCCATTCCTACTGCGAAGAGTCGGATATAGCTCATTACGTTACCGAAGCAGCTGATGGTGTCAAGGAAGGCTGTAAACGCTCCTCCAAGACCCGACTTGAGGCCTTCTCCGAAGGTCTTGTCAGGTGCCATGCCTCCAAAGAGGATTACCATGACAAAGGCTACACCGATCATAACGAATACCGGTACCAATGGAATTGGATCATGGATAACCAGGTTGAGAGCCAGGAGATACATTGCGATAATTGCAATGGTCCAGCCCAAATTGGCCACCCAGGAAAGATCCTTTTCTGCTATTTTCTTCTTAATGGAGAGTATGGATCCAAGAGCCATTTGGATTGCACCGATGGAGAACGAGAATTTCATAATCGCGTTCTGGGTTGTGGTGCTTGTAAGTCCAAAATACTCAGGATACGTTGCAAAGCTTGGTATTACCAAAGCCTTCAGGAACGGTACATCCATCGCACTCTTCATTCCGAACCAGGTTCCGGTTACAGCTCCCCATATGATTGTGGCTATTGACAGAACATACAGAAGGAATGTTACATTGGTCATTTTCTTCTGCTTGATGTTAAGCACAATGGTGCCAATCAGAATCAATGCGCCATATGCTCCGTCGCCGATAATCATTGCGAAGAACAGAATGAAGAACAAGAAGAACCAAAGCGAGATGTCCTGCTCTCTATAGCCCGGATTGATACCTAAAATATCAAATACCGGTTTAATCAGGGCAGACACTTTATTGTATTTTACCTTGGTCGGCACCTTCTCATCTTCGTCGGAAACATCCTCTATTGCCCATGCACAGCCTGTTTCGGCGGCCATGGTTTTAAAGGGTTCCAGTTCTGATTCAGGGATATATCCCGATAACCAAACGAAGTCATTATCTCCGTCTGTAGTTGCATTTGCCTCGGAATAATTCACTTCATCCTGAACCTTTAGCATTTCAGCCTTAAAGCTTTCATCGTATATCGATGCAGCCTTTAGGGTTTCTTCGCATTCAGCGATTCCTTCCTGACTGAGTTCGATATCATGCTTTAGGTCGGACATGCTTCTATCCGGAAGCATGAATTCAGTTGCCTGAATCTCAGGTGGAAGTGTTCCGAGTACAGCAATTGTTTTTTGTTTGTCGATAGAACCAAGTCGAATGACCTTCACGTTTTCATCAGCCACAGCAGCTTGGAATTCCTTATCGCCTATGCGATAGAAGTGGAAGTCGAAGCCCTTTTCCCTCAGTTCGGCCAATTCTTTCGGAGAGAAATCTCCCCAGGCAGAGATTCTATCTATCTCTGCATTCGCAGCGCTTATCTCCTGAGAAAAGACAGTTCTTTTCTCCATGGCGTCTAAAACGCCGGAATACATCTTATTGAATTCATCCTCTGAGAGGATTTCCTTTGAGGCTTCTGCCTTAGGATCGGCATAGTCCTTTAAAGCCATTGACGTCCTGGACAGAGCCTGAAATTTATCAAGGATCTCACGATCCGCAGATTGTTTTTCTGCCAGATGCATAACACCCGCATTTCTCAGGCCTGTTAGCATCTCATCTTTCCTGGAAGCGGAGGTGACGATATGAACCATTTTCATTTTTTCTATCATGCTTGCACCTCCTCCAGTTTCTTCTTCGAGATTTTGCCTCGTACTACAGCCGCCGTCTGTTGGTCTCCCAAATATACCTGGATTACACGTATATTTTCCTTAGCCTCAGGTATCTTAACCTTTTCAAATAGATTTACTCTCTGGGAAGTTGTCTTAAGTTCAGCTTCCAGTAATTCTACCTGTTTTCTAAGGGTGGAGACAAAAGCGTCCAAGCTGGCAATATCACGAAGTTTGAAGACTGCAGTATCCACCCAGAGGGGATACTCATCCACATCGTAATTGATATCTTTGAACGTTAACTCTTCAAACGAGGGAACCGTTACACCTGCAATGTTTTCCTCACCACAGATTACTTTATCGGGTTGAACAAGTAGTTCAATCTTCTTCTCCTCATCAAAGATTTCATTTTCTGCGAAAACAGCTATCCAATCGTCCAAATCACCAATCATCTGAATGCGTTGGGCTTCCTTTTCCTCCAATTCGTTGCGAACTCCCATGATTACCGACTGCAATTGTTGCTTTTTCAGCTGCAGGGTTGGAAGGTAGCGCTGGAATTGTTTTAGGTTTTCCTTCTGCTTCTTCAGTTCATTCTTTGTAAGTTTGATAGCCATGAACCGCTCCTTCTTTAACTAACTGCAGCTTTATTCGGCCATCTCTCGTTGAGCAATGCCGTCTGCATACCCGTCTCATTTGGTTCGAAGCACTCTGCGAGAATCTCCCATCCAAGATCAAGGGCATCTTCCAGCGGAATGTTTACAGAAAGGTCCATCAATTTGGATTCGAATAATTCACCGTATTTAAGGAGCTTTTCATCCCATTCAGTCATATTGAAGCCCATGGACCTCTTTTCCAGGGATTCGTTGTACTGAGCATAGAGACGAATCATACCATCCATCAGAGCTCTGTGGTCATTTCTTGTCTTGCCGTTAACGTTCTGTTTTAGACGAGACAGGGAACCGAATGGTTCGATATGACCGTTCTTGAGATAGTACTGGCCCTCTGTGATATATCCTGTGTTATCCGGTACCGGGTGAGTAACGTCGTCACCAGGCATGGTTGTTACACCCAGGATTGTGATGGAGCCTGCTCCATCGATATCAACAGCCTTTTCGTAACGGGAGGCCAGGGAGCTGTAAAGGTCTCCGGGGTATCCACGGTTGGATGGAACTTGTTCCATAGTGATGGCCATTTCCTTCTGAGCATCGGCGAAGTTCGTCATGTCTGTCAGAAGTACCAGCACTCTCTTTCCTTCCAAAGCAAACTGTTCAGCTACTGCCAATGACATATCTGGTACCAGTGTACATTCTACGATTGGGTCGGCAGCTGTGTGAATGAACATTACTGTATGTGCCATAGCACCACCCTTTTCCAGGGTGTCACGGAATTCCATGTAGTCATCGTATTTAAGACCCATTCCGCCCAAGATGATTACATCAACTTCTGCCTGCATGGCGATTCTTGAAAGAAGCTGATTGTATGGCTCACCGGAGATGGAGAAGATAGGAAGCTTCTGGCTTTCTACCAAGGTATTGAATACGTCAATCATAGGAATACCTGTACGTATCATGTTATGAGGCAAGATACGCTTGGATGGATTGAAGGATGGACCACCAATTGGAATCATGTTTTCCGTCAGGGCCGGTCCATTGTCTCTCGGAACACCAGCGCCGTTAAAGATACGGCCCAAAAGGTGATCGGAGAAGGAAACCATCATTGGTCTTCCAAGGAAACGTACGGGGTCAGTTGTACTTACGCCCTGTGCACCTGCGAAAACCTGGAGGGATACCAAATCCTTATCCAGCTTAATTACGTTGGCATAGCTATCACCAACCAGTGCCAAGTCGCCGTTCTTTACGCCCTCTGCACGCACGGTAACTACGTTACCTACTATTGATTCAATCTTTGTATATATCTTTTGCATTTGACCACCTCCTACATAGCGACCTTTGATTTATAAAGGTCGGTGATCTTCTTTTCCTGTGCATCGAACTCAGGAGAATTCCATTCTGTTCCGTGCCAATCCAGGAATTCCTGTCTAAGCTGGTTGAAGAAGGCACGGATTTCCCTCTTATCAGTCAGATCATAATTCTGGTTCATGGCATCAAAGAGAACTTCGAATTCTTTG
>CACXFN010000200.1 GCA_902766915.1 uncultured Eubacteriales bacterium | reverse complement strand
TGCAACACAATATAAGAGGCCCGTGAGATCTCTCCCACGAGCCTGCATAGTTTACTTTGTCTTGACCTTCTTTACTTTACTCCAAGCAGAGTACCCTGTACCATCATAATACCTGACGCGTACATAGTAGGTCGTTTTCTTATTCAGACCCTTGATCGCATACTTTGTCTTGCCTCTTCCGATCTTAACATCCTTGACGATATTCTTGAAGCCGCTGTCCGTTGCACACTGGACCTGGACCTTCTTGATTTTTTTCCAAATAGCTTTCGTTTTCTTTGATGTATGCTTGAAGTGCTTCCATTTGACGGTGATCTTCCCTTTTGCGGGTGTTGGTTTCTGTATGGTTGGCTTCTTGGTGATGGTAATCTTCGGTTGCGATTTAGGAATCGTCTTTGATTCCTTGTATCCACATGAGGAGCACGTCCTTGTTTGGATACCGGTTGAGGATTCTGTTGCTGCTTTTGTTACTTTCCAACTACCAAAATCATGATTTCCTTTTAAGAACCTGCCATTAATTACAGTGTCACTCTCAACCCTGAACCTGTATGTCATCTCTTCTGACACGAGTTTTTCACCGATATACCAACCCATAAACTGCGAATGAGTCTCTGGTGTTGCAATGACCCGGATATAGTCACCTTTCTTTTTAGTTCCTGCTCCTGAAACTGCCCCACCTCCATTTGTCGTAACCTGAACAGAATAGTATTGGTCAAAAGAATCTGTTAGCACTTCATCCGGGCTAAGCTCCGCTCCATCAGAACTACTTAATCCTGATGAATTCTCTCCACTAACAGATGAATATGTATTCGCCACGAAAGTGTCCCCATTATTGATGGGGATATCAAAATATGATGTCCTGCGTACCTCTTCTTCATTTATAACATCGCTTATTGAATAGGTCATTGACCCATCATCAGTTGCAGTCATAACAACTTCATAATGTGAATCTGATGGGATACATACCGTTTTTTGTCCATCATCATCTATGAATGCAGATAATGCGTTACTTCCAATATCTTGTACCTCATCATTTTCAACGGATGCTACCAGATTTCCACCATTATCATATACATGTACATCTACTGGACAGTTCACCTTGATAAGACGATATTCATACCTCCCTATGCTACACATGCCCCCATTCACTGTTTGCATCCAAGCATATGTTAATTCAGGATAATGAGCTTGAATAATAAGCTCTATCATATACTTAGTTACCTTCCGCGAATTTCTGAGGGGTAGGCAACCCAGAAAGTATGATAACGCTTTCGTGAGATAAGAATCATCTGATGAACTGTTCAAAGATAACATAAGATTTTGCAACCCGTTTGATATCTTCATTGTCGCATCAGAACTATCGCTTTTTGACAAAGAAGCAATTCCATCAAACAAACCATCAAGCAGTTCGATCTGTCCTGCAACATGGGGAAGGTATAGGTGCGACTTCCCGGTTAAAGCATTGTAATAGTTCAATGCTTCTAAGGTCAAACTTTCATAACCAGTAGTGGTTTCACTAGATGGGAGATAATATGTCGTGCCATACCTGGAATATCCCCATTTACTAAAAGCCACCTTCGGAACAAGATCAATCGGATTTATTATGTTAAAAATATTTCTATGAAAAGCATCTGATACATGTGTGGATTTCGTGTTTTGTGGTGTTTCAAATGTATATGCGTAAACATCACTGTTACTGAATTGTATAGATCCTATGATCTGTGATAATTCATTTAAATATGCTGCCGTCAAGTTTGCAACAGCTGCCCCACGGCTATAGCCGGTTATCCATATTTTCACCTTACCAGTTATATTGTTCTCTGCAAGATAATCGTGAAAGTCCTCTCGAACCTGATCAAAAGCCATTTCAAAACCAACATGCTCGGTCCCCGAACCTGGATTATAAACATTGAAATTCCCTGCCCATTCTGATTCGTATCCACCACCACGAACGACGATTGCAATCAGTTTAGTATCGTCTCCGATATCTTTTACTGCCATCAGGTCTCCAATTGTATTTGCTCCCGGCTTGCTCAAATACCCTGAATTAACCCTCATAGAGGAGACATTAAACCCACAGTTTTCCAATAATTCAACTGCATTCCCCGCCTTTGATAACTTCTTCTCTTGGTCAGTGAGCGCCACTGGTTGTTTTGAATAATAGTTCCCTTTAGGACGATTAAACCCTGTCATTGCCAAGCCCAGAGAAATCCTAGCCAAGGCATGATTATAGTTAAAAGAAGAGTTTTTGAAATAAATATCTTTGTATTGTACTCCTGTAATTGTACGATCATTATCCCATTTGAGAGACCCTGTATATTCAGTTACTGGAGCACCCTCTCCACTAACTATAAGAGCAGCAAATGAATCATACGATAAGTAGAAGGAAGCATCTCTCCCTTCCTCAGTGATTCCACTAAATGCGTGTGATACTATGCCCCCATCAATAATACAATCACCATTGTGATAAGCATATTTGAGAAATGGGCAGGCACTAATATCAAGGCTCGTAAGTTGGTTATCTTCACACTCCAGATCTTCCAAATCCGTGTTTTTGCTCAGATCCAATCTCGCGAGTTGGTTATCACTACAAACCAGGTTAAACAGTTTTGTGTTTTTGCTCACATCCAAACTCGTGAGCTGGTTGGAAAAACATGTGAAATTCACCAGAACTGTGTTTTTACTTACATCAAGGTTCTTTAGTTGGTTTTTACAGCAGTCCAGATACGACAGCGCCGTGTTATTGCTCACATTCAAACTTGTAAGCTGATTGGTATGGCATCTCAGATACTCCAGAGATATGTTTTGGATCAAATCTAGGTTCGTTAACTGGTTGCCACCGCAATCCAGATCCAATAGAGCCATGCATTTACTAATATTCAGGTTCGTTAGTTCATTGTTATCGCATTGCAGTGTCTCCAAGGATGTGTTATTTCTCATATCCAAGCTCGTTAGCTGATTATAGCTACAATCTAGATACTTAAGTGCTACACTTTTGCTTACATCCAGGCTCGTTAGCCGGTTGGAAGAGCACACCAGCTTCTCAAGAGCTGTGTTTTTACTCATATCCAGGCTCGTAAGCTCATTAAAGGTACATTCTAGGTACTTAAGCGCTAGGTTTTTGCTCACATTTAGGCTCGTAAGCTTATTTCCACTGCAATATAGTATGTCCAGAGATATGTTTTGGTTCACATCCAGGTTCGTTAGCTGATTGCTAGTGCAGAACAAATTCAATAGAGCCGTGCATTTACTTATATTCAAGTTCATTAATTTATTGTATTCGCATTGCAGTGTCTCCAAAGACGTGTTGTTGTTCATATCTAAGCTCGTTAGCTGATTATAGCTACAATCTAGATACTTAAGCGCTACACTTTTGCTTACATCCAGGCTCGTTAGCCGGTTGGAAGAGCACACCAGCTTCTCAAGAGCTGTGTTTTTGCTCACATTTAGGCTCGTAAGCTTATTTCCACTGCAATATAGATAGATTAGATTAGTAAAATACTCTATCCCATCAAAAGAGCTGATTTGTGAAGATACGGCATCTAACGTGGTTATGTCCGCAATCTCATTCGCAGACAACACCCCATTCCCGTCACTATCATATGATGTCTCACAAATTATTGCCCTGAAATTATCATCTGGAAAATGAGCTTTATCGATCGGTATGGATCCATCCTCTGCCACGTATAATTCAGCTTCAGTTTCATCAGTAACATTGTCCAGAATAGTTTCCTCGTCATCAGAAATAATACTCTGATCAATAAAATCGATTCCGTAATCATCCCCGTCATTCTCGGAATCTATTGTTTCTTCAATCTCGTCTTCAACAACGAAATAAGAGTCATCTTCTACGATCATCTCATCGTCAAAAGCCTGCACTGGCATGCACGTTATCAGCATCCCAAAGGTAATTCCTACCGCAGCAACTCTTTTCCACATATTCTTCTTCATACCCGGTCACCTCATGTGAGCAAATCATTGTATGAACAAATTATCGCATATGAAGTGACTGGTTGCAATTACAAATAATGGCACGATTGAACTGCATTAATGCCTTAAGCCCCGCCCCCCAGCTCTCCGGACCGGCGATACCATCAACCTCCAGTTTATACTTCTGCTGGAATGCGATCGTGGCAGCTTTCGTCTTTGGGCCAACAATCTTCTGCCACACCTCCACTGCCTTGCCATATCTCCAGACTCGACCATAGGCAGCGTGGCTATTCCATACTTAGACTTCCTGTTCTATGCAACTTGCATATTGAAGTTTGTAGGTATAATGCTTTATAATATTTTATCTTTGTTCAAACATGTTTTTCGAAGGAGTCGCGCTATGAAAAAAAGATGGATACCGTTTATAGCTATCGCTGCGATGATTGGTATCAGCTGTATCGCCACTGCTGATGAAACCGAGATGGATTTCTATATCTCTGAAGACGATTCTGAAGAGGTATTAGTTGCTGCTGCCGAAGAGGACGAGGATCCCTTTGCGGTTGATGGACTTATTGAGGACATGGAAGCAGCTAATGATGGTGCGGTTGAGAATGTTCCGATCGATGAGGAGCATTTCCAGGACTCTTCTTTCCGTAACTATATAAGTGAAAACTTTGATCTTCCGGATTCTGAAGGAAATAAGGATGGTGTACTGTCAGCTGATGAGATTGCTGCCGTTACTGAGATAAATATCCCTTCTGATGTTTCATATATACAAGGATTGCCTTACTTTAGCGCATTAGAAACACTTGGTGCAAACGGAAACGGGTTTACTGATTTGTATATTGCCGATCTACCGGTTCTAAAGAAGATCAATCTATCTGGATGCTCATCATTGTGGATGCTCCACATTGTACAATGTCCTGCCCTTGAAGAACTTAACAATGAAGGCTGTACCGCTTTGTTTGATGTCGTCGTGCAGTCCTGTCCTTCATTAACAGAACTTATATTTGAGCCGACTAATGGAGCAAAGCTGACGATAAGTGAATGCTCTTCACTGAGAGCTCTTAAATTGAAAGGTTCTGCAAGTTTAAAGTTTGTTGATATGAGTAACTGCTCCGCACTTACAAATCTTGATCTAGAAGAAATAAATATTCGGAGTTCATTGACTATAGATGGCTGCTATGCGTTAAAATCACTAAACCTGAGCAATATGTCTTTGTCCAGTCTTCAAGTCACGAACTGTACCTCCCTTACAAACTTACAAGCCCACAATTGCAGACTCCTGGCCCAAGTGACTTGCTGCTCTAACATTTTAGAGCAATTAGTTTTTGATAACTGCAAAAGGTTAAAGAATTTAGACTGCTCCAACAATCAATTAAAAAGCCTGGATCTAGTTAACTTTAATCAATTGCAGTATCTTAACTGTGGAAAAAACCCACTGAAACAGCTGGATATCACTCACTGCTCAAGTCTAATGAGATACTCCTATCAAAAAGGATCGCGTTCAGAAACCGATGGAAATATCTCATACTACTTCAATGGAACAGACGAGGAAGGAGAGCCAGTCACCACACAGTTGTTGTATCCTTCCACTACTACCCTGCTCACATACAACCATTCCTACGGTGCATGGAAGGTTGTGAAAACGGCCACTGCACTCTCAACTGGATCAAAGGTCCGTATGTGTAGTCATTGTGATTATGAGCAGTCACAGACTATACCTAAACTGAAAGCTTCTGTCACCCTGAACAAAACTAAGCTGAAGCTGAAAAAAAGAAAGAAAGCAACACTCAAAATAAAGTCCATGACAAAAGGCGACCAGATCCTGAAATGGACAACAAGCAAAAAGAAGATTGCTACGGTAAACAAAAAAGGCCAAGTTAAGGCCAAGAAAAAAGGTAAATGCGTCATCACAGTCGTGATGAAATCCGGCGCAAAAGCCAAATGCACCATCACAGTTAAATGACATTTAAGGCAGTCAGGATCCTGGCTGCCTTTTCCAATGTCTTCCATCACCAGTCTCGGTCATCCATTCTGTTTATACCGTGTATTCTTTTATGATCGCGTTGAAGCCCATGTACCTAAGCTCGTTCATCTTCCGCTCTGCATTAGCCTTCACTGAATAGGCGCCGCACTGAACACGGTAATACCCCTCCATCAGATCCGTGATGAAGCAGTCGGTTCCGGCAGCGCTGATCTGTCTGAGCTTATCCTCCGCATTCTCCCTGACCTTGTAAGCGCCTACCTGGACGCGGTACAGCTTCCTGACTCCACTTACCTCGTCAGTTCCTGTCGGTTCATACCTCCCGCCCAGCTTCTCGGTCACCTTCTTCGCCAGGTCACCCATGCGGTTCATCATCCAATCTCCAGGGCAGGCTTTGTTTGCGAACCACCTG
>CACXFN010000199.1 GCA_902766915.1 uncultured Eubacteriales bacterium | reverse complement strand
AGTCTGAAAAACGGCTAATTTACGTTGTTTTTCGTTTATTTCCGCCTGGTTCCACTCGTTTAGTGTAACCGACAGGAAGAATTCACAATCACAGAACAGAAAACAGGCAAACAGAGAGAGTTTACTGTTCCGCTTGTGATACAGCAGTACATTGAGAATTATTGTCTGCGGAATGGGATAAAAAGAAATGAACTGCTGTTCCCAATTTCGGAACGAGCAGTTCAGAAACAGCTTTCTATTGTCTGTGATGCTCTTGGATACGAAGGCATCGGGACCCACAGCTTCCGCAAGTGGTATGCAACGGAGATTTATACGCAGAATGGTTATGACATCACGCTGGTACAGAGGTTGCTTCAGCACAGCTCGTCCGCAATCACTCAGAGATACATTGGTATCGAACCACAGCGAATAGAACAGGCAATACAGAATCACGCACAGTTATTATAATAATCCTTTACATCACTTCAGTTATTTGATATGATTCTTACCGCCAAAAACGAAGAGCCTAAATCTGATGCTATCAATATCAAGAATCTTTACAAACAAAAATAGGGGTTGACAGTTAAATGAAAAGAAAACCGTACATCGATATTCTGCGTATTATTTCGACGTATAGTATAGTTCTTTTACATACCATCTCACTAAAGTGGTCTGAGGTAACGCTTGATTCCTCAGATTTCGCTATAATGATGGTATATGAAACATTAGTTCGATATGCTGTTCCGATGTTTTTTATGCTTTCTGGTGCATTGATGTTAGAGAATAAGGAGCACTTTTCATATAGAAAGCTTTTCTCTCATAATATTTTACATATAGTTATTGTCTACTTGCTATGGTCAATTCTTATTTCTTGCTGGGATAAGCTAATAGCTGGAGGTTCTTTATTAACTGTAGATTTCAAATCTGCAATCGTTAATGGGTATTGGCATTTATGGTTTTTGCTTCCACTAATCGGACTATATATCCTAATTCCTATCTTTCAAAAGATTGTGATGAATGAAAGAGTCTGCTGGTATTATGTTGTACTTGGATTTACATTCGCTGTGTTTATTCCATTTTTAATTCAAATTGGACAACGTTATTATCCATTCTCTCGTTTCAACACGGCGATGCAGGATATTAATACCGTTGTTGCCAAAATCGATATGCGTGTTGTTTGCAATTATGGATTTTATTATGTCATTGGGTATTTGCTAAGCCAAGCCGAATTCTCTAAGACTGAACGGCATGCTCTTTATATCACTGGAATACTGACAATAATTATTGCAATCATACTGAACATACAAGCATCGAGGCTAGCGGGAAATGTGCAGGAACCGTTCTCGGGTCATTATAATCTACTGGTTTTTACTTCAACAATTGCATTCTTCGTGGCGGTAAAGACTATAGTAGGGAATATGGGTGAAAGAATGAATGAGAATAATGTGATGTACATTTCAACACATTGCATTGGGGTATATGTTCTTCATATACCGATAAGGAATCTGTTGAATTCGCATGGTATAAGTTCGATTTCCTTTAATCCTCTACTTGCAGCACCATTAGTAGCACTCTTGATTTTTCTCATCGCTGGAATGATTGCAGTGTTAATTCGAAAAGTTCCAATAATTGGGAAAAGGATATTGTGATAATATCGCAAATGAAACCAATTATTCACGAAATGAACTTATCAATCTGATTCTTGCACATGGAGTAGAGAATATTGAAATCGAGTGAGAGCAGCCTGCTGCTCTCTTTCTTTTTTCTGCTATAATGTTTCAAGAGGAGAAAAAGCCATGCCGAAGAAAGGTGAAAAAGCCATAAACGAAGGAAGAAAAGACAACCAGAAGATGAAGCCATATCTGGTTTATCAGTATCTACTTCATAATTCTTATGAAAACAATGTTGTTGTCGCTGAAGATATTTGTGCTTACCTTGAAGAAAAAGGTATCAGCGCTGAACGCAGATCCATCTATAAGGACATCGCCGCAATCAATGATGTTCTTTGGCTTTTGGAAGACGAAGATAACACTATCGAGGATCTGAATGAACTCAAAGAGAATAAGCAATTTCAAGGCACTATTGTCTATGATCGTTATAGAAAAGATAAAGGGTTCTATGTCAGCTACAGAAAATATGATGCTGCTGATATCCGCCTGATCTCCGAATGTATCTACTCTTCGAAATACATCTCTCAGGCAGAAGCGGAGCGGCTCGTTTCTATCATGAAAGATTTCGTGAGCGACAGACAGGCGGCGGAGATCCGTACAGATGCGCTTGTGAACGCCAGAACCAGAACCCTCAACAAATATGCTCTCAGCAATGTTTCTATCATTTACGATGCTATGAGCAGAGAACTGAATGGAGAGCGTCATACTCCCGAAAAGATCCGTTTCCAGTATCTGAAGACTCAGATCTCAGATCTGAGCCACCAAGTAGAGCGCAAACATGGAGCGAAGTATGCTGTAAGTCCTTGGAAGCTGATCATAAATGACGGAAACTATTATCTTCTTGCCTTCTCCGATGAATACCAAGAGATGAGGACTTATCGAGTTGACCGCATGAAGTCCATTGTGCGGACAGGGGTTGCAAGAGAAGGAAGAGAGGCATTTGAGGCTATTGATCTGAAGTCCTACACACAGCGGACTTTCTCCATGTTCAATGGTGAAAAGGTAAGAGTTCAGATCCGATTCAGGAATCCGCTTTTGGATACTGTGCTTGAGCGGCTTGGTAAAGAAAAAGCCATTTATAAAAAGGCGGACGATTATCATTTTACTGTGTCTGCGGAAATCGAGATCTCCGATCAGTTCTTCGGCTGGATCTGTGGCTTCGGCAATCAGGCGATCATAATGGGGCCTGAAAGCGTACAGAAGCAGTTTACAGATTACATTGATAAAATCAGAGCAAGATACTAAGGAAAAGCAGTCAACGCTTGTGCGCTGGCTGCTTTCTTCTTTTTGACGGGTTCTGCTGCCCGTGAGGTCTCATCAACGAGGCTCTGCGGTGATGAGTCGGCCGCAGTCACAGTTGGTTTAAATTGTTTTGGAGAACATCGATGCCGCCTTTTGTTACAGCAAGGTAATACGCCTGAGTTACATGGATATGAGCGTGCCCCATCTGATTACAGAGCAAATGCTGTGGCGTATTTAGCTCTGCCATCATTGTTCCATAGGTATGTCGGAGTACATGGTACTTAAAATGGATTCCATAGTTCTTTTTTAGATCACGAGCGGCATATTTTAAAGATCCTATATGTAAAAGCTGCCCACGAGGCTTACAGTTCACCATTTCTGTAGAGTAAATCAAGCTGCCGTCAAGATCCGTCAGCATTCTTCTTTTTTGTACAATAACTTTCTCATATTTCTTCAAATCCTTTTCCCGCTGCTGGTATTTCTGCCAAAGGTGTTCCTTCAGCTTATCACACATATATGTGATTCCTTCGTAAAAGTTACACTCAATCGCCAATTGACCATCTTTCGGGCGGCTCAGCCGCCCAAAAAGGTCATCAGTTCGCGGAAGCTTTT
>CACXFN010000198.1 GCA_902766915.1 uncultured Eubacteriales bacterium | reverse complement strand
TTATCTGTATTTTCAATGGTTTTTTTATGAATGTTTAAGCAGTACTAATAGTGGTTGTTTCCTGATGTTACTTGTTGTTATTTAATGAATTTAATGAAAATATTCCTATTTTTTGACAAAAAAAAGGCTACTTATATGCTCGTATCCTTATACTCCTAATTCAACCCTAATTCAGTATTATTCAATTACAGCCTAGCCATGCTTATCCATCATGTGATTATTTTTTTCACAATGCTTGTACCTATTCTGAGTGGCAACGGTCTTAAATCCTTGTCAGCCTTTTTTAACATTTCTCTAATTTGGATGTGTTGAGGGCAATGCAGCTCGCACTTACCACATTCTATGCACTTTGATGCAAAGCCCGGATCCTTTTGTAAGCCAATATTTCTGGCATACTCTGTTCTCGTCCCCAGTTTCTTGCCTTCGATATACATCAAGTTATAATAGTGGAAGGTTCCCGGAATGTCCACACCATGAGGGCACGGCATGCAGTACCTGCATCCTGTACAACCCACCTTCTCCTTTTCCTTGATGATGCTTCTTACACGCTCCACAAGGCTGTGTTCTCGAGATGTGAAGTCGCCAGGTTCGGCATCTGATGCAATTCCGATATTCTCTGCAACCATATCCATGGAATTCATCCCGGAAAGAATGACCGTAATCTCTTTCTGATTCCATAGCCATCTGAGCCCAAGCTCCGCCGCGGAATACCCGGTCCCACTATCTTTAAGCTCTTGCCTAGCCTTGGTCGGAAGGTTCACAAGCTTTCCTCCTCTAAGAGGCTCCATGATTATAACCGGGATGCCCTTTTCTGCAGCCGCTTCCACGCCACGCCTTCCTGCCTGGCTGGTTTCATCCAAATAGTTGTACTGCACCTGACAAAAATCCCAATCATATGCATTGAGTATCTTTAAGAACATTTCAGTATCCCCATGGAAGGAGAATCCAATCTGCCTGATTGAGCCATCTTTCTTCCGATCATCAATCCACTTTTCTATGCCGTAGGACTTAAGTCTCTCCCACTCCAATATATCCGTGAACATATGCATCAGGTAGTAATCCACATAATCAGTCCTAAGTCTTGATAGTTCCTCTGCAAAAGTCTTTTCTATGGCTTTCATGGACTTCATCATATACTGTGGAAGCTTTGTTGCAATATTTATCTTTTCTCTACAACCGTTCTCAGCAAGTATTCGCCCAAGGCATTCTTCGCTTCCGGGATATAAATATGCGGTATCAAAGTAATTGACGCCCTGATTTATGGCATACATTATTTCCTGTTCCGCCTTTGCATAGTCAATCTGAGGTCCTTTCCTCGTAAACCTCATGCAGCCGTACCCCAGCTGAGATAATTCATTTCCGTATCTATCTTTCCTATACTTCATATTCTTTTACAGGCCCTCGCCTTCCCTATAAATCCCCGTAGCGGATAATCTTCTCTGGATATAAATCAAGAATCTGCTATATAAATTAAGAATCTGCTATATAAATTAAGAATCTGCACATAAATCAAGAATAGGAAAGTAGTTTATCACATGTTGCCCTAGTTCGCAATGCGAACCTTCGGAATTATCACGAACACCTTTCGACATCGTCCTGATCACCCTTCGGCATCGTATCAAAAAAGGGCGCTGCCCGTGGCAGACCCTAATTAAAGGCCAATGCCGAACGTGAACCTATACTCTTGAGGCACCTCTTTTAGATAAGCGGGTGATGCGTTTTCTGGTCTGTGGAGATCAAGTTATGTCGATAGAAGGATTCATAGAAACGACGCTACATGTAATAATTCCTTCATTGACGATTCAAAGAAGGGAGAATACGGATATATACTCTAAAAACAAACCCCTTGTTTGAGACCTCTTTCAGGGGGTCTTTTTTATTATTCGGTAACCATTTTGGTAACGTAAATTATTAAAAAAACCTTGAAATAGCGTTACAGAAGTGTTATCATGGTACGGTAAAGATAATAAAGAAAGTAAAGAAAACCATAATTTCTTTTGATGGTACAAGCCACGAATATATCAAGGTATATACAAAATGAATGATAAGCAAAGCATTTTTCGAAAAAAAGCATTAGATCGTATATCAAGTCCCGATAAACTCAGTGATTATCTCCGGGTAACTAGTCCTGGCGTATGGGTGATTCTAGTAATAGTGCTTCTATTACTAATTAGCCTTATTGCATGGTCTGCCATTGGAACTTTGGAAACCAAAACTGATGTTAAGGTTTTAGTGGAGGATCATAGTGCTCAAGTCTTATCAATTAATGGAACGTCCATTTCTGACGGTATGCCACTTAGAGTATCTGGGCAGGATGTGATTATCGCCTCTACTGATACTGATGAATACGGAAGGACCGTTGGAGTCGCGGAAGTTGTACTTCCGAATGGTATTTACGACGGAGTCGTTATAACCGAAACAATGCATCCTTTGATGTTCTTGCTGGAAAGCAGGTGAATGAGTGCGCGCATTTGATGTGAAGAAAGGAATTACAAATGGTGTTGCCAAAGTTCCGGTTGTGATGCAGCTGGAGGCCTTAGAGTGCGGCGCTGCAGCTTTGGCGATGGTCATGGCCTATTACGGTAAATGGGTTCCTTTAGAGCAGGTGCGTGTGGACTGTGGTGTTTCCAAAGATGGATCTAAGGCAAATAACATCTATAGAGCCGCACAGAATTATGGCTTTGATGTAAGTGCATATCGCATTAGCCCTGAATTATTGAAGAAGGAAGGCATTTTCCCCTGCATAATTCATTGGAACATGAATCACTTTGTAGTGCTTAATGGTTTTAAGGGCAAGTGGGTTTATATCAATGACCCGGCCAAGGACGAGGTCCGTGTAAGCAGTGAAGAATTTGATGAGTCCTTTACCGGCGTTGCTATTATACCTGTTCCATCTGATAATTTTGAACCCAGCGGGAAAAGAAAAAGCACGCTTTCATTTGCGAAAAAGCGTTTGATTGGGGCCAGTTCAGCTTTGGTCTTTGTGATGCTGACCACTGCTATTGCATACCTGTTTGGCATTGTGAATTCTGTAACTTCACGTATTTTTATCGATAGGCTTCTCACCGGAATTAATCTTGATTGGCTTTATCCTTTCATATTGGTTTTGATTGGGCTTGCACTGACACAAATCATAGTCGAATTAGCTAAGACTATCTATTCTTTAAAAATAAATGGCAAAATGGCAATCATCGGAAGCACCACCTACATGTGGAAGGTATTGCATCTTCCCATGGAGTTCTTCTCTCAGCGACTTGCAGGAGACATACAGATGCGATTAGACATGAACGCTTCCATTGCAGAAATCCTTGTTAATACTTTTGCACCTCTTTTGCTCAATAGTATTATGATCATTGTATACCTGGTGATTATGTTTAAGGCAAGTCCCCTTCTAACTCTAGTCGGACTTATTGCACTTTCCTTAAACTCAATTGTTGCAATGATTATTTCCAGAAAACGCGTTAACATCACCCGAGTTCAGATGCGTGATGCCGGGAAGTTGGAGTCTTCCTCTTTCACAGGAATCAGCATGATTGAAACCATAAAGGCCAGCGGTGCAGAAAACGGTTTCTTTCAGAAGTGGGCGGGGTATCAGGCTTCTGTTAACAAGCAGGATGTGAAACTTGCCAAAACAAACCAATTCCTTGGTATGATTCCACCCTTCCTATCCACGATTGCAAATTTTGCAATTCTGTTAATCGGTGTTTACCTGGTTATGAATAAGCAGTTTACCTTAGGTGCTGTGTTCATGTTCCAAGGGTTTTTGGCATCCTTCATGTCCCCTGCTATGACGATGGTTTCTGCGGGGCAAACCATTCAGGAAATGCGCACTGAAATGGAGCGCGTGGAAGACGTGATGGAGTATCCAATAGATCCAAATGTAGAAGAGAAAGAAACTGAAATAACAGAATTAAAGAAGCTTTCAGGAAGTGTGGAATTAAAAAATATCACCTTTGGATATTCACGCCTGGAAGAGCCGCTAATTAAGGACTTTTCCCTAAAGATGAAACCAGGAGAACGCATTGCCCTTGTGGGGGCAAGTGGCTGCGGAAAGTCAACTATTTCCAAACTCATTTCAGGACTATATCTGCCCTGGGACGGTGAAATCTTATTCGACGGAAAACCAAGGAGTTCTTATCCGCGTGATGTTATTGTGGGTTCTCTTGCCGTTGTGGATCAAGATATTATTCTATTCGAAGACACTATCGCAAATAATATTAAGATGTGGGATGAGAGCATCAAGGACTTCGATATGATACTTGCCGCCAGGGATGCGATGCTTCACGACGATATCACGTCTCTTCCCGGGGGCTATCAACATAAGCTGGTGAGCGGCGGTAAGAATCTTTCCGGCGGCCAAAGGCAGAGACTTGAAATCGCACGTGTTCTTTCCCAAGATCCTACTATTATCATTTTGGACGAAGCAACATCTGCCCTTGATGCTCGTACTGAACATCAGGTTGTAAATGCAATCCATGACCGTGGTATTACCTGCATTGTTATAGCGCATCGTCTTTCTACCGTAAGGGATTGCGATGAGATTATCGTACTGGACAAGGGCGAGGTCATAGAGCGCGGAACGCATGAAGAGCTGATAAAAGCCGGCGGAGCATACGCTGAGCTTATTGCCAATGAATAGGGAGAGCGTACATGGGATGGTTTAACAATCAAATTGAAGAAAGAAGATCCGCCGATGATGAACTCCTGGGAAATTCATTCGTAAAGGTTGCATCTGTGGTCCTTGGTGAACGCAGCGCCCGGAAGCTTGAAAACGAGAGAATTATCACGAAGAGCGCAATCGATGAAGTACTTAAGTATTTCCATTCTAAGGCTAAAGAAGTTCCTGAGGGCATAGAATCCTTCGATGAACAGCTGGATTATTGTCTCCGTCCTCATGGAATAATGCGTCGAGGCGTGGAACTGGAGGAAGGTTGGTATAGAGATGCACTTGGGCCTATTTTGGCATTTACCAAAAACGAGGGGTTTCCTGTTGTGCTTCTTCCCGGTAAATTCCGCGGTTACGTTTATACCGACCCTAAATCAGGAGAAGGCCATAAAGTAAACTCCAGAACCGCATTAAACTTTGAAAGGGACGCAATTTGCTTCTATAGGCCACTCCCCCAGAAGAGTTTGGATATACCGGATTTACTTCTCTATATGAAGAGATGTACCAATATGAGTGATGTGGTGGCTATTTGTTTGGCTACACTTGCGATTACTCTGGTGGGACTTTTGATGCCAAGAATAGTACAGGCACTCACAGGACCGATTCTATCCAGCGGAAAGGAAGCTGCTTTAATTGGGGCATCTATCGCGATTGCAGGAATTGCCCTATCCTCAAATTTATTAGAAGGTGTTCGTAACCTCCTCTTCTCAAAACTGGATATGAAAATTTCTCTTGGAGTGGAAGCCTCCATGATGATGAGGCTCCTGGCACTTCCTGCCTCATTCTTCAGAAAGTATAGCCCCGGAGAACTTAAAAACAGATCTATGTCTGTAAACAATCTTAGTTCTGCCCTAACCAATACGATGATGATGACAGGACTTAGCGGACTAACATCACTTTTATATGTTACGCAGATTTTTCGCTTTGCTCCTACGCTGGTTATTCCCTCAATTATAATCGTATTATTGACAGCGTGTTTTTCAGTCATATCTACCCTGGCCCAGATTAATTTGACTCGAAAAAGCATGGAAATAACGGCTAAGGAATCCGGGCTGACATATGGACTTATCACAGGTGTGCAAAAAATAAAGCTTGCAGGAGCAGAGAAACGAAGCTTTGCCAAATGGCTTGATAAGTACGCGGAAGTCGCAGAGCTTACATATAACCCACCGCTTTTCATAAAGGTAAACGGGGTACTCTTCACAGCGATTTCTTTACTGGGGACAACTGTTCTGTATTTCCTCGCTGTGAAGAGCGGGCTTGACCCATCCAATTACTTTGCTTTTAGTACGGCCTACGGAATGCTGATGGGAGCATTTATGTCTATAGCAAGCATTGCCTTAACAATGGCTCAGATTCAACCTATTTTAGAAATGGCAAAACCTTTCCTGGAGGCAGTTCCTGAGACAGCAGTGGACAAAGAAATCATCACCGAACTAAACGGAGGGTTGGAATTGAATCATGTTTCTTTCCGCTATGATGAAAGTCAGCCCTATGTTTTGAACGATTTATCTCTTTCAATTCATCCAGGGGAATACGTTGCTATCGTGGGAAAAACAGGCTGTGGAAAATCCACCTTGGTGCGCCTCCTTCTGGGTTTTGAAAAACCGGAAAAAGGTGCCATCTACTACGATGGAAAAGATATAGACAGCTTGGACCTTCCTTCACTTAGAAAAAAAATTGGTACAGTTATGCAGGATGCAGGTCTCTTCCAAGGTGATTTGTATTCCAATATTGTAATCACTGCGCCACAGCTCACACTTGATGATGCCTGGAATGCTGCAGAGCAAGCGGGGATAGCAGATGATATCCGTAACATGCCTATGGGAATGAATACCTTGATATCAGATGGTGGTGGTGGATTGTCCGGTGGCCAAAAGCAACGCCTTATGATTGCGAGAGCAATCGCACCTAAACCTAAGATTCTAATCTTTGATGAAGCAACTTCTGCCCTTGATAATAAAACTCAGCGTCAGGTTT
>CACXFN010000197.1 GCA_902766915.1 uncultured Eubacteriales bacterium | reverse complement strand
GTTTTGGATTCTCGTCACCAAAAACCACTTTTTCGTCATATGCTTTTATTTCGTCTATGCCAAGGCTCTTTGCCTGGAACTCATATATTTTAGAACATAAAGGGACGATTTCTTCCAGAACTTGCTGCCTGAATTTTGCCACATCGTTTTGGTCATAGTCCAGACGCAACCTTTCCATATATGCCAATGGGATATAGTTATCAAAGCCGAGATTCTTACCCATTTGATTTCTTGTGGTTAAGAGTTCATCCCATATTTCTTCCAGTTTTTCTTCGTTGTCTCGTAGGAAATCTGAAAAGGCTCTAAAGGCTGCCTTTCTGGTGTCACGGTTTTCATCGGAGAATAAATCCTGCAATTCCACAAAGTTCCTTGGGGTGCCGAGAACTTCCATCTGGCAGGAGCTTATTAACTGATCATATGCGCCAAGCAATTCCGCTTCTCTCTGCTGCAGAGGTAGGTTAGCCTCACAGAAGGTCTTGCTCTTTATATCGGTCTTGACAAAAAACATCTTACCGATCTTATTCTCGATGTAGTCTCGGTACGCACTATTGTAGATGGCATCCTTGAAGTCCAAAATGCTCTTTAAAAACAAAGGTTGGTTTTCTTCATACCAACGCTGATCACTTTCATAGCGCTCGTCGGTTGTATCAATTGTGTGACGAATCATGTTGGCTGTTAGAAGATCGGTAATTCTGCGAGAAAGCTCATCAAGCTCAAACAGAATTTCGAGAATATCGTCACCGTCATTGGCATAAGATACTCTTTCGATGGCATCCTGATAAAGACTCTTAAATACATCCAGATCTGGCTTTGGAATTTTTAGTTCATGGAACTTCCAAGGTCCCGTACTCATAATTTCCCTCTCAATTACATGAATACATAAAGGCAAAACTAATACTTTGGGTACAATTGTACCACAACAGTAACACATGACACAAACCTTTTTTATAAATTGTTTGCTTATACATGGTTATTCATTTATACTTAATATTGATGTATGTTTAAGAAAGGAAATGAATCATGGACCTTGAGAAAGCCAGAGTGGATTTTTCAAATCTGCAAAAGAGAATCTGTGCATTCAACCATGCTGCGGAACTGATTTATTTGGATGGAGAAACAGCAGCACCTCCGGGCACTGCAGAAAACAGAGCGCAGGCACAGGAGATTATTAATGAAGAATTATTAAGGTTGAAAAACGGTCCGGAGTCTCTAGAGCTGATTGATTATTTGAATGAGAATAGAGACTGGCTTTCTGTTAAAGAGCGCAGAGCTTTAGATTTTCTCTTAGGAGAAGTAGAAAGAAGGAAAAACATACCTCCTGAAGAATACGGACGCTATGGCGCTTGTCTTTCTGAAGCCCAGGCACTATGGCACCAAGCAAGGGAGGAAAATGATTTTAAGATTCTGGCACCCAAGCTGGGGCAAGTTGTAGAGATGCTACGTGAATTTGCCAAGTATAATATGCCGGACAGGGATCCATATGATTATTGTATTGCTCAATATGAAGAAAGCTTAGATGTTAATGCCTTTGATAAACTCTTTGATATCATCAAAGCAGAGATACCCCCATTACTTAAAGCCATAAAAGAAAAGCCGCAGATTGATGACAGTTGCATAAGGGGAAATTTCTCCGAGGAATCTCTTCAGGAATTGGCAGCATATATTTTGGATTTGGTTGGAATCGATTTAAATAAGGTTGGCATTACGACGGCTACCCACCCCTTTACCATATCCTTGGGTTCACATTTGGATGAAAGAATCGCAACGCGTTATTCCAAGGACAATATCGGACAATCCCTATATACATTACTTAACCAGGGTGGACATGCCTTATACGAAACCGGTCAGGCGGACAATTTGGCCTTTACCGTTTTAGACGGCGCCGCCGCCCTCAGTCTAACAGAGAGTCAAGGTCGATTTTATGAGAATATTATTGGTAGAAGTCGATCCTTTATCGAGTATATCTATCCGGAATTGGTAGACATCTTTCCAATCCCAATAGGG
>CACXFN010000196.1 GCA_902766915.1 uncultured Eubacteriales bacterium | reverse complement strand
GTGAGCTGTGTCCACTTCGATACGAACGATTGGAGGAATTGCACAATGAAATTGACCTATCATGCCGAAGACGAGTATCTGATCCCCGACCTGATCGTGCCGGATTCGCCGGAAGTCGGCCCGTGGGGCATGCGCAGATTGGAGTACCTGCGGCAGCACCGGAGACCCATTTACAGCGGCATGCTGATGACCGGAACGCTGAACGCACACCTGGAGGAGATCGACCGCGCCGCGGAGGAAATGACGGAGCTGCTGATGGCGCAGTTGGCAGAGCGCGAGGGCGTCACCGAGCAGCTGAAAGAGGAGAATCAAATGGCATGGGTGCAGGCGATGAACAGCATCCGAAACCGCGCGGAGGAAATCGTCCTCGCCGAGCTGATCTACGAAAGCGGGTGCTGAACATGTTTTCCCGACCAAAGCGAAAATACGCCGTCCTGCTGTCCCCCGCTGAAAGAAAGCTCATCCGCTATTGCCTTATGGAGCTAAGAAACAAGCTGGCAGCGGAGGAATTTGATACAGAGGATGTGGATATGGTGATTGTAAGGCTAATGCAAATATAATGCTAACTGATTATAGAAATCATGAAATCCCCAGCTAATAATCAGATAAGCCTCCTGCTTGCGAAATTATTTCTCTTAAGAGCTTAGTTCTTATTTGCAATCGTATGATTTGTTGTAATCATCCGTGTTTCATATTATACTGGAATCAATATTATCCTTTGGGGTGAAAATGCAATGTCTACTGTAGCAAAAGGAAAGAGTCGACCTGATAATCATTTTTTAGGCGAGCGTGGAGTTAACATTCTGAAGAGACATCTTCCAGAAGAATGGGTAGTTCGAGAGTATCATCCAGATTACGGGATTGATTTATCTGTTGAATTATTTGAGCAGGATGGTACTCATATCACAAAAGGCGCTCATTTATTGTTTCAAGTCAAATCAACAGAGCGCATCGAACGCTCTGTCATCCGTATTAAAGAACGTCCCAATATTGAAAAACCGATTGGTCGGAAACACAGCAAATGTGATAAACCAGAATCTTGTAATCTAAAAGTAATAAAATATCCCTTAGACACTGATTTCCTTGCTACGGTTGAGAAGATGGGAAGTGCTGTGCCTGTTATATTATCTGTAGTGGATGTAATTTCTAATGATGTCTATTTCTTATGCTTAAATGATTATATAGAAAAGATACTGGTTCCAGAGGGAGACTACACGAAGAACACTACGAAAACAATTTACATCCCAGCAAGTAATGTTTTAACGGAATCTAGCCTTCCAGTAATTGAGTGGTATGCAAAAAGGCCTCGTTTTTATGCATTATTCAATAAGATAAGATATCAGAGTGATGAATTAGAGTATGCAAATTCTGATGAAATAACAGATTATATAGACCATTTCATTAAAACTATATACCGATTTGACGTGTGGGAGCCCCCCATTCTTATACCATATATGGAAAAGTTGAAGCGTGATATAGACTATTATCTCGAGAACGGTATTACTGCAGACGAGGAACAACTAGTTTATCACAAAGAGCAACTAGGTGAGGACGTTGATGCAATTGTTTGTGAAGCCACATATTGTGCCGAATTGGTTTCATTTCGAGAAGCCATGAGAATTCAGGGATTACATCGTTTATGGAAACAGTTAGCAAATTTGGGGAACATATTCGAAGAAGATTGTAAAGAATACTTCTTACCTACTTGGTATTGGTGTCTGCTCAATTCATAAAAGAGGTTTTTGCTAATAACTGCTGTCATAGAGATACTGGACAAATTGACTTTTCAACTAGTTTTCTCCATAAGCAAATAGGTGACAAGAAAAGCCCTCATCAAATAAGGCATACTGTAAAAAATGCTGATTAACAATATCCTCACCACAGCAGTCATTGTGGTGAGGATATTGTTATTCTATGCTTAACTCTTCAATTGTTTTAGAGAGCGCTTGCATGCTCTGCAGATTGCTTTTGTATAGCGCATCCCAAAGGGTTAAGCACACTTCACGAACATGGTCGTCTGCCCCTCCTTGATCGAGCAGTTTAAGGGTACATCCGATTAGGTTTTCAGCTACCGATTGCTGCCGCCAAGCAGCATATTCATCGTCAAGATTCAGTGCAATATCAGCAAACACATCACAAAACGCAGTTAAGTCACCTTCGTACTCAATAAAAAACTCCAGAATCTCTGGTAATATATATCTGTTTTGTTCAGAACAGATGATGTATTTCAAGAATTCTTCATCTCTACCAGCAATAATTTTCTTGTGATAGAACAGAGACAAGAGTCCTCTTAACTCGCATTTTGTTCTGCCTATTATGAGTTTCAAGACCGCTTTAGGTCAGTTTACAAGGAACTACACGCAGACCGTGAAACGGGCTGCTGACAACAAACGGCGCTATGCTCCCGGCTGGGTGC
>CACXFN010000195.1 GCA_902766915.1 uncultured Eubacteriales bacterium | reverse complement strand
TGTTTGATGCAAAGCGTTCCGGTAGCCACAATGTGCCCTTCATCCCTAATCACATACACATGAACATTTGCATCATTCATGGCATTGCTCAAAAGCTCCTCGTTACAAAAACTTGTAGCAGATAACTCATGCATCAGAGCATCAAGGTCTGCCAAGTCTTGAGGTGTGTATGAGCTTAACTCCTCTACCATATCTATATCCCTACTGTACAATTTTTGACATGTCAGTTAATCATTAATCAATTCCATCATTATGCAACTGCTTTAAATCGATTAATAAGATATGTCATATAGAACTTAGGAGCATTCCCGGGGAATATCATGGCAATACGTGCGAATTCCTTAAACCTCCTCCATATCGTAATAAAATTCCGTGTTAACCCAGTGTATTTCTTTCTGTAGCTCTCATCCTTATTCTGCCCAAAGTTTCCTGTTTCAATCACCAGCCTACATATCTTTTCCGCCTTCCTATGCATACTGGGCTTATCTTCATAAAATGGCATCGCCTCAACTGGCATACCAAGAAAATCTACAGCAAAAGCAGCAAACGCTTTCCATTCCGTCATAAGACCTGCCTTACATATCCGTTGTTTCAGAACTATGTAATTCAGAGATTCCTTATAAGTCCAGAGTAGTCTGCACCAGTCGCAAATCTGCCTCAGACCAACTCCTTCTCCATAAAAATGATTGATAAAGTGGTTAAAAACAATTATTACATCGTTATTGGCGCTTGGTAAAAACACCTGCACCCCATTATCATTCCAACTCCTTACATTTTCACTAAAGAAGATATCTCGATGAACCTCATCATTCACCTTATTTATTCTTCTGGAAATATATGTGTGCATCGTTCCATGGAGTTCCACGATCCATCCGTCTATGGTCATGCCCTGATGAAGTTTATTCTTATCCTCTGCTTCAATATGTTGGGCAAGTGGAATAAGAAATGCTTTAGCTTTTTCATAGTTGTCTTTGCTCAAATATAAGTCTACATCGCCAGCGGCTCTCCACAGCGGTTTATCATAACATTGTGCAATGCCTTGCCCTTTCACTAATAGTGTATAAATGTCTGCCTGACGGAGTATCTCTATCAGCTCAGCAATAAAGGCATTCATAGAGCGATTCTTCTGCTCAATCATCTGCACCTCACCAATCCATTGTAGTAACAGAACCTGTGGAACACTAAGGATAAAGTTGTGTTTCTTAAACCACTCTATCCCTTGCAGAACTAGCCCTTGAACAGACTGTTCCTGAGCCAACCGATATATATAATTCCAGTCAGTGGTTCCGTATTTCCGTATTTCCGTATTTCCGCCCCCCCATAGCCCAACCTTCACTAATGTATGGAAAACATCAATAACATTACTCTCATTTTGAGACTTCATCTTTTTAATTAATGTGTTGCCTTTTTCGGAATTAACTTATGCCATATCCAAACGACTGACAGTGTTATTATGTAGCCAATACCAGTACCAAGTGTATTATGTATCACATCATCTATCTCTGCCACACCTTTTTCAAAGACTAACTGTCCTAACTCTATTACCAATGAAACGACCAGGCCAAGCCCAATCACCTTTTTAAAGTCTTTTCCATGCCATAAGCAACCCGCCAAGAATCCTATTGGAACAAACACCAGAATATTCAGTACAATCTCTAAAATATACTATTCTTTTCCTTCTCCTATTACAAAATATTTCCAAAAAGGCATTATCTTCAAACCAACTTCTGCACTTCCTGGGCGGAATATGACAGTTGAGCATATCAGAAAAAATATATAGCCAGTCAATAATAGTGTTAATCCCTTTCTTTCATGCTCCTTTCTATCAAACAAAGACCAAAACACGAATAACAAGAATATGGCTAACTGAATGCCAAAAATTACTTTATCTGGAACCCCTGACTGAAAATAGAACTGCCCATAACCTCCGTCAAGATTATATAAGTGTTCAAGCCATCTTTCTATCATTTACGTTCGATTGAACAACCCACAAAAACAGCCATTGTTGAATTAATAACATATTCCCCAAGATATAATTCACACCGTTTAAATTCACTATCCAACTTCAAACCGTTGGCGAACAATCTATTACCCTTTAGCCCAGACTGAAGTGTAATACGGCATCTCTCAAAGATTAGTTCTGCATTAATCTTGTCCAAATCTGTTCCCCAAATAAGACCGGGTATGGGTGAATATATATTTGCTGCACTGATTGTACAATTGCGAAACAGATATGATGGGCGAGGTTTGCTGGAATCCATCACCTTCCTTCCGTCAAACTGTATCCCATTTCCTCCTGCTATCGTACAATTCTCAAAAATTACAATTCCATCTTCATTCGCTGGTACGTTTGACGTATATATTGCGACCTTCTTCATCGTGGAGTTTTTAATAGTAATTCCTCCAGACATAACAGCAAGTCCCTTATCAAAGACGCAATGGTCAAGTATTACATTCTCGCGGTTATATCTTACCCCATCGAACTGATACCCACTTGTCGCAAAAGAGTATTCAGCCCGTGTATTCTCCGTAACAAATCGTCTCACGACTACATTTCTTACAGCCTTATTCTTATTGGGCTCTATATCAATGCCAAACGACGGTGGTGTATATTCCGTCCTTCCCATATTCACGGCCTTACAATCCTGTATCAGAACACCATCTGCATGAACTAGGCTAATCCCTTCTCTTCGTAAGTCATCCAAAACACAGCGTCTCAATACTATATCGCGGCTCGCAGCTTCATATAAACCAATTCCTTTTTCTTCACCACCTGATATGTAAATGCCATCCCCAGTACACAAAGTAGCGGTGACATCACTTACTATGACATTTTGAGACTGGCTTATAAACAAAGCGAACCCCCATTCACTCGTACTCCCTTCCACATACTGATGACTACCCACATCACCTCGTAAAACTCCACCCATAAACTTGACGTTCTCGCTATTTGCAATACTTACAATATTATACCGCTGTAGATTATTGCCTTTTATCGAAATAATAGATTTTAACCGGAACAACGTATTACTGAAAACTGATAAAGCCGTTGGCCTTTTGTCTGACAACTCAACCTCATAATTCCTCTCGACAATCACCTTTTGCTTTATATCTTTTCGCTGTAACGTCATCAGATTATCCATGATTTGATTGTCAGTCAGATTTGTACGGTCAAACCAAGTATCCTTGATTTCTTTGACATTCCATGCCCCTTGCAATACCACACCTACACAATTATCCTTTGCTCTCTTAATCCTGGTATTCGAACCAACAACAGCCCCGTTAATAATGCGCCCAGAAGGTGCAAAAACGATTTTCCCCCCATCTGGCAAGACTAGGGTCTCGCCTTTTAAATCTATGATTCTATCAACCATATAACAGCTTTTGTCCCATGCGATCTCAACAGCGAAAGCATCTTCAGCGGATATATTGACGGCAACTAGCAGAAGGGATACAAAGACTTTCTTTAACATGATCTATTGGATTATTGTTTCAATCTCGTCTAAGTATATTTTTGTCACAATATCCCTGTCAAACTCTCTTTCCATCTTGTCTCTTGCTGCTTTACCCATAGCCTTCTTTTCTTCGTGAGTTAAAGAAAGGAACTTCTCTATCTTTTGAACCAGATCATCCACATTTTTCAACTCAAAGGTATAACCAGACACCCCTTCATCTATACCCTCCCTACATCCCGGAATATCAGACGCTATCGCAGGCCTTCCCATAGCAGCATGTTCTAATATTACATTTGTCATCCCTTCATAATAGCTAGGATGGATAACCGCATGCGCTTTCTTGATGAAAGGTTTCATATCTAGTTGGATGCCACCATACTCAACAATGCCCTTTTTCTCCAAATCATTAACTCGTGTTCGGTAACTATCATCATCATAGTCACCATATAGGACAAAATGGACGTTAGAATGCTTTGGTTTAATACACTCAGCAGCAGCAAGCAGCTCATTAATTCCCTTAAAACCCACAATGCGCGCGACATAATTAAACACGATTTCGTCATCGTTATCAGGGTACTCTGCAAATGGAAACTCTGTAAGATTTACACCAGAACCGGGAATATCCCGATAATGAACGTTATTTCCTATGATGTCATTAACGTATTCCCTTTCCCTTTCATTCTGATACATCATACAGGC
>CACXFN010000194.1 GCA_902766915.1 uncultured Eubacteriales bacterium | reverse complement strand
GGTACACACCATCTACGGTATAGGGACCGTAACCGGGACCGTATACAGCTTCAGTGTTATATCCATTGGGCACAAATCCGGTTTTGATTTCATTGGAATAGAAAGAGCCACCGCCCGCCTCCTCATTAGGCACGGTGTTCATCAAATCATCCGCATATACTTCCTGTACACCGCTATCGCCTCTTATGAGCAAATCGCCCATTCCTGACAATGCTCCGCCTATTCCCAGTATGACTGCCAGGATAAGGCTGAGTACGCGTCTTCCCAATTTTTTCTTTGTTACGTTTCTTGTTCCCTTTTTTGAAGTATTCATTTTGAATTCCCTTCTAAAATACTCTAGTAACCCGTTGGTTTATTATGATTTAGGTCACTCTGGATTGCTTTTATTTTGTACGGCGGTGACCTTCATAATAGTTGGATAATCTCTAATTCCTTAATTGATTATCGCTATATAATATATCTATGGTGCCATTTTGGCTTATCCCTGTCCTACTCCGAACGGTGGCGGTGTAGGTAGGGGCTGGTTGGGTGTTAGATTCATATTACATTTGTCCTTATTCGATATTAGTGTTATGTGTTAATTAATGTGGTAATTTTTCGCACACAAAAACGGCACAATTTATCTACGTTATTATATCACTAAATAAACTTATGTGCAACAAAAGTTACTGAATTGGGAAAAAAGAGTTATTATTCACCAACCTGTGGTGTTATACTTTTTGGTCCATACTAGTATTAGTGCGTTAAAAAAAAGACAGCCCTTTTTACAAGCTGTCTTAAATCACTCCATGATTCATTTTTCATGGGTTCTGGTCGGAGCGACAGGACTTGAACCTGCGGCCTCTTGACCCCCAGTCAAGCACGCTACCAAACTGCGCCACGCCCCGATTTCTACGAAGCACTACAAGATTATACTATAGGTGCACCTCTTTTCGCAAGGGTAAAAAACACTTTGTATGTCCACTATGCACTATGCATATTTTTATGGGCAGTAGCCATCATAAGTTTTATTCTGTTGAGCTGATTAACGTCACTGGCTCCGGGATCGTAGTCTATGGCCACAATATTGGCTCTGGGATTAAGGTCACGGATGGCCTTCATCATACCCTTTCCTGTTACATGATTTGGAAGACAGGCAAATGGTTGGAGACAAGCAATATTCTCACATCCATTCTTTATTAGCTCGATCATTTCACCGGTTAAGAGCCAGCCCTCACCACATTGATTGCCAAGTGAAATGATTTCAGTGGCAGCATGTGCAGTTTCTTCGATATATGGTGGCTCAGTATAGTGTATACTTTCCCTAAGGGCTTTTCTCATGGGTTTACGCATCCATTCCACAGCCTTAATAGCCACTTCATTTAGTTTCATGCTCTTGTACGTCCCTGAAAGATGCTTGTAATTGAACCTCTCGCTATAGAATCCATACATGAAAAAGTCAATTAAATCAAGTACTACAGCCTCTCCGCCTTCTTCTTCAATGATTCCAACAATATCGTTATTGGCATTTGGATGATATTTAACCAGAATCTCTCCAACTACTCCAACCCTTGGTTTCTTTATATCACGCCTTGGTATTGCATCAAAGTCTTTGACAATTTCTTCTACATTCTTTGCAAATACACGTCGGTTGAAATGAAGAGTATTATCGACAATCTTATCGTGCCATTTGTCTATTACTCCCTGGCTTGCCCCGGGAACAAGCTCATATGGCCTGGTTGCATATAGGAGCCTCATAATTAAATCACCATAGAGTGCACCTGTTACCAGTTTTAATCCCATATTGGCAGTTATTTTAAATCCCGGATTCTTTTCAAGTCCTACAACATTGAAAGATATTACCGGAATTTGCTGCATATTAAGGTCCTTTAATGCTTTTCTTAATAGCGATATATAATTGCTTGCTCTACATCCACCACCTGTCTGTGACATGAATACAGCCGTCTTATTTAAATCATATTTACCGGATTTCAGTGCGGATATGATTTGGCCCAGGGTTACAATGGTTGGATAGCAAGCGTCGTTATTAATATAGGTCAGTCCCTCATTCACCGAGTTTTTATCAACAGGTGGAAGCAATACCGCATTATAACCACACGCTTTAATTGCAGCTTCCAGATAAGTAAAGTGTATTGGAGACATCTGTGGTATCAGAAGCGTATAGTTCTCATCTCGCATCTCCGCTGTAAAAAGCTTTCTTTCAAAGGCTTTATAGTTCTGTTCTGCATGTACGCCGTTCTTCTCTCTCTCCTCCATAGCAGCCTTAAGTGAACGAATTCTAATCTTAATTGCACCAAGGTTAGATACTTCATCGATTTTAATTACAGTATACATTTTATTATTCTGTTGGCATATTTCTTCCACTTGATCGGTGGTTACTGCATCTAAACCACAGCCAAATGAATTAAGTTGTACGAGTTCCACATCATCGTGTCTTCCAACAAAATCTGCTGCCTTATAGAGTCTGGAATGATATACCCACTGGTCCAATACTCTGACCGGTCTTGGCAATTCACCAAGGTGCGCTATTGAATCTTCAGATAGCACGATAAAATCAAAGGATCCAATTAATCTATTGATTCCATGATTAATTTCAGGGTCCAAATGATAGGGACGTCCGGCTAATACAACGGCCTTCTTCCCATTATCCCTAGCATATTTTAAAGCGTATTCGCCTTGTTTCCTGACATCAGCTTTAAATCTATCTTGTTCCTCTCTGGCTGATTTAACTGCATTCTCTATTTCTCTTTTGCCAATATGCAAAGATTTGAATTCTTCAGTCAAGTTTGCGATAAGACGTTTATCGTCGTCATATGGAACAAAGGGATGAACAAACCTAACCATTTCCTCATCGAATAGATTCTTCATATTATTGGCTATAGATTCCGGATATGTGGCTACAATTGGACAATTATAGTGGTTAGGCGATTTTGGATCTTCATTTCGTTCATAGTTTATACAAGGGTAAAATATGAACTTAATCCCTTCATTTACAAGCCATTTTATATGACCGTGAACTATTTTAGCGGGATAACACGCTGTATCTGAAGGAATACTGTCCATTCCCTGTTCATATAGGTCCTTAGTGGATATAGGAGAAAGCTCTACTCTAAATTTTAACTTTGTAAATAGGGTAAACCAGAAGGGATAATTCTCATACATATTGAGAACTCTTGGAATTCCTACAGTTCCTCTCTCTGCATCAAAGTCAGACAAAGGCTTATAATATTCAAACAATCTCTTTAACTTATAGTCATAAAGATCGGGAAGTTCATTATTCCTGGTTTCAGCTCCTGCACCTCTTTCGCAACGATTTCCTGTTACAAATTTAGTTCCATCACTAAACCTATTAATAGTTAAAATACAATTGTTTTCACATTTTCCGCATCTACCGTTTGCATGTTTGACTTCAAATCCATCTAAGTCGTCCTTTGATAGAATAGATGATTTGGTGCCTTCCACATAGTTTTCTTTAGCTATCAAGGCACAGCCATAAGCACCCATAAGTCCTGCAATATCAGGACGAACTACTTCTTTTCCGATGATATTTTCAAAGCTTCTTAGAACTGCGTCATTCAGGAATGTTCCGCCCTGCACAACTATTCTATCCCCTGCTTCATCAGAATTTCTTAGTTTTATAACTTTGTAAAGTGCATTTTTAATAACAGAATAGGAAAGACCTGCAGAGATATCTCCTATTTCTGCTCCTTCCTTTTGTGCCTGCTTAACCTTTGAGTTCATAAACACTGTACATCTGGTACCAAGATCAACAGGT
>CACXFN010000193.1 GCA_902766915.1 uncultured Eubacteriales bacterium | reverse complement strand
TTTAACGGCCAGCTTTTTACGTGGATCCAGCAACCACGGCTCGCTTATCCGGCTTCTCTACCCCCGTCGAAACCATTTCATCCCCGAAGCTTTCGAGAATATTATACCACCATTGTCAATACTTTATTCAATATCACACTCAAAATTAATTCACATACTTTTAATAAATTTACATACTCTATATTTGCACACTTTAAACAAATATTTTCACATACTCTAAATAAACAAATTCACATTGGAGAGTTCTGCATCACCTAGATAAGTTGCTACGCCTGCAAGCTCAACACCATCTATAAGTTCTTCTTCCTTAATGCCCATCACATCCATGGACATGGTGCAAGCAATCATCTTCACACCATTTGCCATCGCTTGCTGCATTAGTTCTTCCAATGATGTAACGTTCTTTTGCTTCATGACCATTTTCATCATCTTCTTTCCCATGCCCAGCATATTCATATTGGAGAGCTTTAGTTTACCAAGTCCGCGTGGCATCATAGCACCAAACATCTTCTCCACGAAGCTCTTTGTAACACTAACTCTATTAGCCTTTCTAAGGGCGTTTAACCCCCAGAACGTATAGAACATGGTAACCTTCCTTCCCATTGCCGCCGCACCATTGGCTATAATGAGAGATGCCATAACCTTATCCATATCTCCATCAAACACGATGATTGTTTTTCCTTGAGGCATATCCAAGGAAGGCACGGCCACACGGTCTCCTAAAGGGGAATCCCCGGATGCACCTGTAACATCGCCACCCTTTCCTTTCATCAAGGTGACTATGTTTTCCTTACCCCGCCTTTCAACTCCAATATATGTATTGCCTGTGCGACAACACCAACTCTCAACATCTCGGGAGAATCCCATATCTGTGGCTGAAACCTTAAGCATATCTCCATCATTCATATTCTTAAGAGTTTCATTCACCTTCATTATGGGACCGGGGCACTGCATACCACAGCAATCTAATGTTACCAGCGCACCATCATTAAAATTTACTGAACCACCTCTAACAGTCTCCCTTGATGAATTGCCATCCGAATAATCATTATCCCAAACCGTCTTCGCTTCATGCATCATAGATTTATAAAAGCTGATTCCACCTTCCAAGACGCTTACATTATCAAATCCACTTTGCATCAAGATTCTTGCAACATTATACGAACGAACGCCTATAGCGCAATAAACAACCACTTCCTTATCCTTCGGGATTTCATTTATCCGCGCCCTTACCTCGCCAAAGGGGATGTGCAGGGAGTCCGGTATGCTTGCTACCATACGTTCCTCGTTTTCCGTTATGTCCAAAAGCAGCTTCCCATCCAATTCATCATAACTCCTGAATTTAACCATGCCCTCCAGCAAGTTTTCTGCTGTAAAGCCAAGCATGTTCACAGGATCCTTTGCTGATGAATAAGGAGGTGCATAGGCCAATTCCAACTCCATCAAGTTTCTCACTGTTCCTTTGCTTGATATGGTTGTGGCTATGGTATCAATCCTCTTATCTACACCGTCTTGTCCGACTATCTGTGCACCAAGGATTTTTCCTGTTTTATTAAATATCAATTTTAAGTACATCTGTGTAGCCAGTGGATAATATCCTGCATGTGACTTCTGACTGATTAAAACCGTCTCATAGTCCTTATGTTTCTCCAGTCCTTTCATCTTCAAATTCTTTTCGTTTATTCCCGTGGCTGCCACAGTCAAATCAAAGACCTGAGCAACGGAAGTTCCCATACTTCCTTTGTATTCCTTCTTTCCTCCACAAATATTATCTGCAACGATTCTACCCTGTTTATTTGCCGGTCCTGCCAAAGGAATCATTGTACGTTCGCCGCTTATAAGGTGGTCAACTTCCACCACATCACCTACAGCCCAAATATGAGGTGCTGATGTCCTCATCATTTTATCAACTACTATGCCTTTTCTTTGATTGAGTTCCAGTCCGGCATCAGCTGCCAACTCGCTATTTGGTCTCACGCCTATGGATAGAATAACCATATCAGCAACAACTACATCGCCTTTGGCCAGGTGTATTTCTGTCTTTCTACCCTTTCTTTCAAAGTGATCCACTCCGTTTTCCAAATAAAGAGCAACTCCATTCATATCCATGTTTTCATGGAGGAGCTTTGCCATCTCATAATCTACCGGCGCCATTACCTGATTTAAAGCTTCAATTATCGCAACCTTAATTCCGCGGGCATGAAGGTTCTCGGCCATCTCAAGTCCTATAAACCCTCCACCTATTACTGCTGCAGTAGCCGGCTTTTCTCTATCTACAATTCCTCTAATTCTGTCTACATCATCAACATTCCAAAGGGCGTAAATGCCCTCACCATCGATTCCGGGAATAGGTGGTTTTAGGGGAGAAGAGCCGGTGGCGATTATTAATTCATCATACCTTTCGATATATTCGCCTTCCGGCCCCTTTACAAGAACTTCCTTCTTTTCTTTATCTATTCGGATGGCCTCATTCCGTACTCTGACATCTATATTAAATCGGGCTTTCATGATTTCAGGGGTCTGAAGCAGCAGGTTTTCACGTTCTTTTATTACGTCTCCAACATAGTATGGAAGACCGCAATTTGCATAACTAATATAGCCGCCTCGCTCCAGGATTACTATTTCCATCTTTTCATCAAGTCGTCTCAATCTGGCTGCTGCCGTTGCGCCACCCGCAACTCCACCTATTATCAAAGTCTTCATAAGTCCCTCCAAACAATTAGATACTATTTAATTTGCTATTTCACTTCTCACTCATTTTTCAATTAAGAAAAGCTATCTGTCTCTGTTGTTATTTATATAACAAAATAGGGAATTCTACCGTGACTTTATCACAATAGAAAACAGCGACTCCACAGGGAGTCGCCGTTTATATGGGTGGTTACACTTGTATAGTGTTTCGCCATTAGCTAATTATGCAGCCTTATCAAGTTTTCTTCTGTAAGCAGCTGCAACGCCTGTTCCTAATGCACTTGCAAAGAGTACTACATAAAGAGT
>CACXFN010000192.1 GCA_902766915.1 uncultured Eubacteriales bacterium | reverse complement strand
ATTTATCGTGGTGATTATTGCATCAGCTAAGGCTTCATCAATGATGGTCTTGCATTTTTCGCATTTATTTGTCTCAGGAAAATAATGGTATAAGTTCAGTTCACCACATTCCCCATTCTCAGGATAAATGAATATACCTTCCTCTTTTCGTAATATAGCAGGAAATGAAAGATGTGTAGGAAGCTCCAACACCACATCTTTCTGTTTTAGTTCAAATACTTTCTTATCAATTATCAGTCGCGATATACGACCGCGATGAATTGGTTTATAATATTCTTCCACCAAGATGTGTATTTCATCATCATTGACATCCAAAATAAAAGGATCAGCAAACCAACTCTGCTTAAGTCCATGTTTAAGCCACTTCACCTGAAGTTGATCACCTCGAAGAACACTTTCAAAATCATTTTGGATAAATCCGATATTCCAGCGTTCATCCGAAATAGACTTGATTAATCTCTTAATCATAACAATGCTCTCCTTAAGCGATTTAACAGATACATGTAGAATGGCTTTTTATCTAACCTATTATAATAAAAAAGGCAATCCACATTCTTTAATTCTCGCAGCCATTTATGTAACGATACTTTTTGCCCAAGGACACTCCATTTAAAATCTGTCAATTCATCCATTAGTGTAAACGGTAGTTTTGCTATATGAGCATCCTCATCCACTATTTTACCTGCCAGTATTGATTTTGCATACATCAACGGGAAATTAACGCCACATCTTGTATATGCATAAAGCCATGCACTATTTCTGAAGTTAATTTCAAGAAAATACAAACCGCCATCTTTTCCAATCATGAACTCCATCTCAAAAATACCATTAAAACAAGTGTGTTCGAAAAGATGCCGAATCATACCTAACAATTCTGGATAATTATATCTTTCAATATACAGGTAATTACCATAACTTGTGTCAGTAGTTCTAAAGAACCTATTTTGGAGTGGCATATAAACATCCCTTCCATTATTAATACAAAAACCTTCAAAATTTAACTCATCCACTTTCTCCACATATTCCTGCAGAATTACTCGTTCGCAGTGAATACTTTTATACGCATCTTTCAGTTCCTGCTCATCATGGCAGACAAACACATTTGATTTCCAGTTTTTGATCGTTGAATTTACAGCTTTTGTTATGATGGGATAACGCAAAGTGTGAGGCAAGTCACCATGTTTCACCTCTTCTGTTTTAGGTGTTTTCAAGCCTACTTCTTGCGCTAATCTCACAATCTCCCCTTTCTCCATCATGCGAGTTATTCTTCCATCTTTTGCAGCATTATAGAAATAGAAGTAAGGGGCAAGGTCCTCATAGTGTAGATCCAAGAAAGACTCTATATTATCACTTGTCGCATATAGCATATGCTTTTCGTGGGGTTGGGCATAATGTTTTAACAGTATATTATAACCTTCTTCAATGCTTCTTACCTCATGCAAAACACTTATATATCGACAATACTGTATTAAAATAGACTTACGTTCAGAGTATAATATTACTATTGGATTAATCCCTGCCTCGCCAAGACTCCTAATCACTCCCAACGGACTGAAATGATCAATTGCAAACACTATATAATTCATTTTCTAATCTTTATAAAATTATGGAACCTAACATATAATGAGAAAATAAATCCAAATGGTAATGATAGTATAGTTAAAAGTGGACGTGAAGATCTCTTGATCCAGAAATAGTTACCTGAGAGGATTGCAGAGGAACATAAATGAACTGATTGTTTAAGATAAAAAGACAGAGGGGCTGGTATTTTTAAATTCAACAATCGTTGAGCAGCAAAGCTATTTGGGCTATTTAGATACTGTTTAAATATGTTATTTGCCATTCCATCAGGTTGATAATCGACAAAGCAAAGATTCTCGTTTAAAATAACCCATTTATATTTTAAATCAATTTGAATAAACATATAATGTGGATTAAAGTTCTTTTCACCATAGTAAGTTGGTTGGGGGGCCACTTCTTTAAGCAATTCAGTACGAGTAACATACTTCACATCTGTATTATGATCATATTTGAAGTCCAACTCATAACTATGGCACTTTTCTATCTGGGGGAAAGGGCCACCTATTGGT
>CACXFN010000191.1 GCA_902766915.1 uncultured Eubacteriales bacterium | reverse complement strand
GATAACTTCGGTGGTCTTTTTAATTCCTAAAAGTTCAGGATGCAGATGAAATAACGACGCTTCAGGCGAGTCGCTTTTTCTTTTTTATACTTTTTGCGTAATGCAGGGGACACTTTGCAATTGATTCTGTTATTCGCGCGCTGGTGGCTTATTCTTCATAAAGGAGATATGGTTTTCTTTGTTCTTTGAATGAACTAATGTCGTCCTGCCAGGAAGCCTTGATTTCCTCTGCTGTTTTTCCGGCGACAATCTGGTTTCTTAAATCATCAGAGCCGCTAAGGAGGTCAATCCAGTAGTGGCCATCTATTTTGGAATTATCAAAGAAATCCAAGTCGCTGTGTTCTTTTTGGAAATCGTTATATGCCCCGATTAAGTATTCCAGGTTAATTCCGTTTTCCCAGATTTCATCTAGTGGGATATTGCGTAGGTCTTTTCCGTAGCAAGTCTCGTCCTCGAAAGGTGGTGTCGTAGCACCCTCCATACTCTTTGGAACGAAGGTAAAGTCGTTTCCATCTCCGCTGAGATAAGGACTTCCGTAAATTTCAAACGGCATGTCGGTTCCGCGACCAACGGATACGTAGGTGTTTTCAAAGAAGCATGTGGAAGCATAGAGATAAACCGCACGCATGTCTTTGATATTAGGTGATGGCTTTCTGATTATGCGCGTCTTCATAGAGTGGGTATAATTTTTACACGGTATAACAGTTAAAGAGCATGCATCCTTTCCGGCTTCGAGCCAACCCTCGCCGTTAATCATCTGAGCCAACTCGCCCCAAGTCATTCCGTAAACAATAGGAATGGGAAGTTGCCCAACGCGAGATTTATACTCTTCCTTCAGTATCGGCCCATCCACATAGAAACCGTTGGGATTCGGCCTATCCAGAATAATCATTTCCTTGTTGCTGGCAGCGCAGGCATCCATCAAATAATATAATGAGATGTAGTAAGTGTAATATCTAAGTCCGACATCCTGCATGTCCACAATCAAAGTATCAAAGGTGTCCATGCTTTCGGCTGAAGGATAGTGTGTATCTTCGTGATAAAGTGAGAGAATCGGAACTCCGGTTTTATCATCCACGGAATCATCGATGTTTGCACCTGCATCTTCGGTTCCTCTGAATCCGTGTTCAGGACTAAAGATAGCAGTTACGTTAACTTCCCTTTCAATCAAAGCATCCAGGATGTGCGTTCCATAAGTTATCTCGTTTCCGGCTTTATCAAAGCCGAGCTGCACTAGGTCGGCGTCTTCGGGATCATCATTAGATGAGCTGGTCTCGTCGCCAACGATGCCAGTGTGATTAGAAAACAAAGCAACGCGCTTACCGTCCAGCAAAGGTATGTATTCGTCGAACTGCTCATTACCCAGGATTACTCGGCCTTCAGGTTCACCCGTAGTTTCTGATTCTTCTGCGGTTTCTTGTGTCCCTGGTTCGCTTGTTGCATTTTCTTTTTTAGCGCATCCGCTTGTTGCTATTAGCGCAAGCAAAAGTATAAAAACTAGCACTTTTCTTTTCATGGAATTACCCCCTGTAATTGCTTAAATAAAATAGTCTTACTGAAAAGTATAGAACTAAGTGTCAAAAAAAACAATCATTCAGAAGAATGAACATAGGAGAATGAACATAGGAGAAAGCCCATAGAAGAACGAACATCGATGAATTAGCATAGATGAACGAACACAGGAGAACGAACACAGGAGAACGAATTAGCTGTACCACAAGGGTTTATTGGGTGATATAATTATAAAAAATAAACATATGTAATGTTTGAAGTAGGAGATTTCCAATGAATCATAATATTGTTTTTGAAGAATTAGCATCAACCATAAAAGATATACTATATAAATATGTTGAAATACCCAGCTTTACAGATACTGAAGGGGAGCTTAGGGTGGAGCCCTTTTTCCTGAACTTGATTGAATCATTTCCATACTATAAGGAGCATCCCGATTATTACGGTATTTATAAAATACCGGGGGATCACTTGAATCGCAGCGTGTGCTGGGCAATGGTATTGGGTAGCGCGGAAAAGGATCAAGACACCAGGCTGGTAGAAACGACAAATAAGACAACGGATAATAGTACCATTTGCATGGTTCACCATTACGATGTTGTTGGTGTGGAGGATTTCAAAACACTAAAGGACTATGCTTTGATTCCGGATGAACTTCATCAGATGCTGGAACAGAATAAAGACATGCTATCTGATGAAGCCAAAGGGGATCTTGAATCCGGCGAATTCCTTTTCTGTAAAGGTGGATGCGATATGAAGGCGGGGGGAGCCATACAATTTGCATTGATGAAGGAATATGGGGACCTTGCACTGGCGGGTGAGTTTCATGGAAACGTAATAGTGATTGGTGTTCCTGATGAAGAAAACCTTTCGGCAGGAATGCGAGGTGCAGCAACGTTATTGGCGGAATTAAAAGAGAAATACGGTCTGGAATATAAGCTGATGATTAATTCCGAACCACATCAACGCAGAGATGTGAAAACAGGTGTGTTTTCCCTTGGAACCGTGGGTAAAATGATGCCATTCGTATATGCCAGAGGAAGCCTCTCCCATGTAGGGAAGGTTTTTGAAGGTCTTAATCCAATACGAATACTATCCGAAATCGAGCGGCGCACAGAATTAAACCTTGATTTTGCTGATGTGGTTGACACAGGAGATAATACCGCAGAATGTTCTCCGCCGCCCACATGGATTTACATGAAGGACAGCAAGGAAGTCTATGATGTATCAATGCCTATTAATGCGTATGGTTGCATCAGCATATTAACCCTAACCTCTAGCCCCGGTGAAATCCTGGAAAAAATCAAAGCCGTATGTCAGGAATCATTTGAGGATGTCATAAAAGAAGTAAACGACACATATCATGAGTTCCTGGCCTCATCAAAAAGACCAATAAAGGACTTGCCGTGGAAGGCGAGGGTTTCCAGTTTTTCTGAATTATTGGAGGAAGCCACCAGAGACCATGGGCAGGAGTTCATAGAATTATACGAAAAGAAAGTATTGGAATTACAAGAAGATTTTAATAGTGCCAAACGCTCTATTATAAATTGCAACTATGAGCTGGTGAACTTCGTCTTTGATTACGTTGATGATATATCCCCCAGAGTGGTTTACGGATTAGTTC
>CACXFN010000190.1 GCA_902766915.1 uncultured Eubacteriales bacterium | reverse complement strand
TTTGCTAAATTCTATCTAAATGATCCCAATCTTCTAAACCGCTGAACTGCAGCCTTAAGTTTATCCAAAACATAGGGAACCTCATCCAAGGTATTAAAGGCACCGAAACTAAACCTTATTGCCCCTTCTATAATATCATTGGAAAGTCCCATGGCTTTTAATACATGGCTTCCGGATTTATGTGCGTTCTTACCGGAGGAACATGCCGAACCGGTGGAAACCATTATGCCATCCTGTTCCAATGTATGAAGTATGACCTCACCTCTGGTTCCCAAGAACGAAACATTTAAGATGGCAGGCGTTCCGTCTATAGGACTGTTAATTCTTATGTCTGAAATCTCATCAATAATACCTTTTTTCAGAGATTCATGAATATCTTTGATTCTTTTATGTAGAGTCTCATCCTTTGATGCTACGTTAATTGCCTCAGCAAAACCTGAGATGCCCGGCATATTTTCCGTTCCGGAGCGAAGACCCTTTTCCTGGCCCCCACCTGTAATGAGTTCAGGAAGCCTTATTCCGTCTTTAACGTAAATGGCACCTACTCCCTTTGGCCCATGCACCTTATGAGCACTTACAGTTATAAGATCGGCAGGTAAAGTTTTAATGTCCTCCTTGCCGAATCCTTGAACTGCATCAGTATGAAAGACAGGTTTTGCCGCACCCTTGTTGGCTATTTCCTCAATAATATCCGCCACATGGCAAAGGGGCATCAAAGCACCTGTTTCATTATTGACAGCCATGACACTAACCACAGCAGCACCATTTTTCCCTGAGTTGGATTCCAGTGCTTCCCTTAACCCATCCAAGTCTAGACGAGAATCATGATCCACTTTTATATAGCTTACTCTAGCCCCCTCCTTTTCAAGTTTCTTTACTGTTTCCAAAACTGCAGGGTGCTCAATAGTTGTGGTTATTATGTGACTATTCTCTCGTTTTTTTGAATTATATGCTCCAACAATAGACATATTGTCGCCCTCTGTTCCACCTGATGTAAAGAATACTTCACCTCCCTTTGGGAAAAGCGACGACACAATCCTTCTTGCGTCCTTTAATTCCTTCTCCGCTTCAAAACCAATGCTGTGGAGGGAGGAAGGATTGCCATAATTTGAGAGCATAATTCTGCTGACAGTATCAGCAACTTCTTTATAAACCTTTGTTGTAGAAGAATTATCTAAATATACCATAATCAATTAAATTAGGACTGAGTATATGCATTATTCCTGGACGACATATACTCAGTCCTCTTAAACTTATTATTTAGCGTATTCGATTGCCCGTGTTTCTCTCACCACGTTTACTTTAATCTGTCCCGGATATTCCATTTCGCTTTCTACTCGTTTAGCTATATCACGGGCCAGAAGTTCTATGCTATCATCCCCCACTTCGTCCGGATTGGCAATGATTCTAATCTCACGACCTGCCTGAATCGCAAAGGATTTTTCAACACCCGGAGTGGTGTTTGCAATCTCTTCCAATTTCTCCAGCCTCTTAATGTAAACATCAAGGGTTTCACGCCTGGCTCCGGGACGGGCTGCAGACAGTGCATCTGCAGCTGCAATTAGCACAGCTTCCGGAGTTTTAGCTTCATAATCACCATGATGGGCCGCAACACCATTTATCACCGCATCTGACTCTTTATACTTTGTAAGTACCGATATTCCCAGATCTACATGAGTTCCTTCGTGCTCATGGGTAAGGGCTTTTCCGATGTCATGCAGCAATCCTGCTCTCTTGGCCAGTTTCACATTGAGACCTAATTCTCCTGCCATCAAGCCTGCCAAATGGGCAACCTCTATGGAATGATTAAGCACATTCTGTCCATAAGAAGTTCTGTATTTCAAACGACCCAGCAGCTTAACCAATTCTGGATGGAGGTTGTGAACATCCGCCTCAAATGTAGCTCTTTCACCTTCCTCCTTGATAATGGCATTAACCTCAGTTTCTGCCTTTTTAACCATTTCCTCGATTCTTGCCGGGTGGATACGCCCATCGTTTATTAGTTTTTCCAATGCCAGTCTGGCGATCTCTCTTCTTACGGGATCGAAGCCGGAAATGATTACTGCTTCCGGTGTATCATCAATGATTAAATCAACACCGGTTTGGGTCTCAATGGCCCTGATATTTCTACCTTCACGGCCGATAATTCGACCCTTCATTTCATCGTTGGGAAGGGCTACTACCGACACTGTGGATTCAGCGACTTGATCTGCTGCACAACGCTGAATTGCATTTACGATAATCTCCCTGGCCTTTGAATCAGCCTCTTCCTTGGCTTTTGTCTCAATATCCTTAATCATCAAGGAAGCGTCATGTCTTACTTCCTTTTCCATCTCATCCAGAAGTATTTGCTTGGCCTCTTCGGAACTCATTCCGGCCACCTTCTCCAACTCCTGAACTCTCTTTTCCAGGAAACTATCAAGTTCTTTCTTTTTATTCTCAATCTCCTGATGTTTCTTGTTTATGGATTCTTCTTTTTTCTCAATATTATCCATCTTTTTATCGATGGACTCTTCCTTTTGTTGTATTCTCTGTTCCTGTCGTCTTACTTCGTTTTTCCTTTCCTTTACCTCTCTGTCTGCGTCACTTCTGATTCTACGAGCTTCCTCTTTAGCTTCTTCCGTAATTTTCTTCTCAATTCCCTCTGCCTTCTTTTCGGCATCTAAAATCATATTCTTTGCTGTCTGTTCAGCGCTTCCCGTAATACGTTCACCTACGGATTTACGATAAATATATCCGATTAAAAGCCCTAAAACTAATGCAAAGGCGCAGGCTATAATGGTAATAAATGTTGGCGAAATTCCTGATGGTTCTCCCATTACTTTACCTTCCTTTCTTAATTACTATTCAGTTTTCTATATTTCTTTTATTTTCTCTATATTCTGTATGTCCTTTGGGATATTCAATCTATATCTATGTATCTAATATTTCAAAAATTCCAGAAATAATATAAAACTTGCCATATTTACACAAAATATATTATAATATTGACCTCAATATTATGTCAAGAATCCAAAGGGGCAAAGGATGGATTATTTTTCCTATATATATAAAAACGTAGACAAGGTTATTTGTGCTGTAGTCGCTTGTTTAGCCGTAATCAGTGTTCTAATGATCGGATCTACCAGCATAGAAACCGGTTTTTTTTCAAGAAGTGTCATAGTCCAGATAGTAGCTTATTTTATCGGTATCGTCTCTGCATTTATTGTTTTGCGATATAATTATATGGTTATTCAGGATATAAGCAAATGGCTGTATGTCCTTGCTATTTTGTTGCTTTTAACTGTATATATCCCCGGTTTGGGTATAGAGGTATTCGGGTCCAGAGCCTGGATAAATCTGAGAGTTCTAACCTTCCAACCATCAGAAATAGTTAAAATACTTTTTATACTTATAATGGCCGCCTACCTGGATAAAAACAAGGATGATTTATACAATTTTAAATGCCTTCTTAGAGCAGCCTTAATCGGCGCTCCGATTATACTCATAGTATTAAAGGAGGATTTCGGCAGCGCTCTGGTATTCGCTTTCACATGGGTGGTAATGCTATTCTTTGCGGGAATCGACGCCAAGGCATTTGCCAAATTCTTCGTAATCATTTTAGCAATGGTTCCAATTTCATATTTATTCATGGCTGATTATCAAAAGGAACGATTGGAAGCCTTCCTGCATCCGGAGAATCTTTCCCTCCAGGGAAACTACCAGGTATGGCAATCTAAAGTGGCTATTGGCTCCGGAGGCCTATTCGGCAAAGGATTATTTAACGGCACACAAAAAAGCCTGGAGTTTATCCCAGTTCAAACAAGCGACTTTATTTTCTCTGTAATAGGTGAAGAATTGGGTTTAATTGGCGGAGTGGCAGTTATAGCACTTTTCGGCGTGCTATTAATACGTATGATGCATATTCTTTACGATGCTCTGGATTTCTATGGTGCATTAATTGTATCAGGTGTAATTGGAATGTTTACATTTCAGATTTTCGAAAATATTGCCATGACAATGGGGCTTATGCCTGTAACGGGAATAACCCTACCATTCCTCAGTTATGGCGGGTCTTCCATTATTTCCAATATGATTGCTGTTGGTCTGGTTTTAAATGTTGCCGTACGTAGCAAGAAAATTAAATTCTAAATCTTTGATGCTATATTTCGGAAATTTTCCTCAATATAAGTCCCATCCTTTAGAACAATAGGAATACCAAGGTTCGTAGAAATGCGAATATTTGGATCTTCTTGGATTACACCTATGAGTTCCGGGCTAAGCATATCTGCAATCTCAAATACCCTGGGTGCAAATCCCTTCTCCATTGAATCAGAATCAACATTGTTTATAATCAGGAATCTTTCCTTTAATCCCATTCCC
>CACXFN010000189.1 GCA_902766915.1 uncultured Eubacteriales bacterium | reverse complement strand
TGCCTCCGCCAACTTGATTCTGCCCTATATTAAGCCTGCCTTTGTTTCGGAAAGCGCCGTAATAGGTGATGATGCGGCTTTCCAGTATTCGGAGGTTTGTCTAAAGAATGCCCGAATGATAATGTCGGTATTGGAAAAAGAATACCAAAAGCTGTTTGAGAGAAAGCTTACATTGAAACGCTTGGGAGAAGTGCTTACCAGACCGCGTATTCCGGAAATGGATAGGGGAGTAACCTTTGATGAAAACATGGAAGCCACGAATTTCCTGGATAATGATATAGAGAGATTGGCCAGACTGAGGTAGTTATGAATAATAAAAAGCTTAGAGACTTAGTAACTGATACTTACGGTATAGAAACAACGCTTTCGGATTTGACGAATTGCGGTATCAACGATTTTTTGGCAAAGGTAGCCAGAGATGAAATCTCATTAGAAGATAGAGCAAGGATTAATATAATTGCTTTGGGTGACGTTGGCACCAATCTTCTAATGGGCCTTAGGCTGACCGGTGGCGACATTATTGGGGAGATAGGATTATATGATTTAAATGAAGCTCAGGTAAAAAGGCTTGAGATGGAGTTTAATCAAATGAGCTATCCACCTCTTTCTATTTTTGATGAAGGTGGACACAAAACAGCTCACTGTATTCGTGAAATGCCACGGGTTAAGATAATAACCACCGATGATGAACTATTGGACTGTGATGTGCTGGTATTCTGCGCAACCAAATCAATTCCGGAAATAGGTGCGTCGGGAGATGTACGCATGGCTCAGTTAGAAGCAAATCTGGGTTTGGTAAAATTCTTTGGAGAAAAGATTAAGGCCGGTTCCTTTAATGGTTTGGTTGCAGTGGTTTCCGATCCGGTGGATCAACTATGTAAGGGAATGCTTGATGCATCCGGACTAAACCCCGGCCAGGTAAGAGGATTCGGACTGGGGGTAATGGCAGCAAGGGCCAGGTACTATGCGGAAAAACGCTCTGCAGAATTAAGAGAAGATGGCAATAAGGAGTTGGCTGAAAAGTATGAAACATATTTAAGAGAGGGAAGAGGCTATGGTCCCCACGGGCAGGATTTAGTAATCGCAAACAGCATTGAACACTATGATGAGGATGTGTCGATGGACCTAACCAAGTTAACGGTGGAAGCGAATCTGAGAGTGAGAGATTTGGGGTTTAAACCATTCCTGGCTCCCGCAATTTCCTCTGCTGCTTTCTCGATTATACTTACCTTAAGAGGGGAATGGAATTATGGATCCCTTTTCTTTGGGAATGAATCAGGAGAGGGCGCCTATGTAGGTGTGCTGAGTAGGCTTACGGAAAAGGGCGTTCAATATGAAGAGAGGGAACTTCCCAAGGTGCTATATAACAGAATTGAAAAGGCTTATAGGAATCTCTTGTGATAAGTATTTAGTATTGTTAAAGAGAAACATGTTACACGTTTTAAGACTTGATCAGAAAAGTGAAGATGGGAACTTTGGTGAAAGGCTTACCCAGGTGCTGAAAAAAGCTTTGGCGGGTAGGGAGTTTATACGCATAAAAAGCACCGGTGAGTTTTTGCTTAAAGCCATGGCAGGAGAAATAGAAGAGGTTCTGTTTGCTATTGCCATTCCTTTTAATGGCTTTGCACCTGAATGGAATGACCTAATTGCATCACTGATGGATAGACCAAATCTTTTAAATGGGGTAAAAGCGGCAGTAATAGTTGATGGCGAGGGGCATCTATTCACGAAGGACATCGCCAGGAAGCTGATTTTTGCTGGGAATTATGCGGGATGTTCTTTCCCGGGAAGACCGCTGGTGGAGGCCACCGGGGACCTATACAATTTTAACACCATCGCATCCATCAAGGGTGTAGACAACAGAGAAGCCTATGAAGATTGCGTGGCGGAACTCTTGGATAAGCTGGAAGGATTCACAGGTAGTTTACCTGGCTCAAAGGAAAAGAAAAGGATCCTGGCAATTCATGCAAGTAATAAGGAAACGTCAAACACCTTGATGCTTTTGGAGATGGTTAAGTCTTATCTGGATAAGGACGCTGTGGATTATAAAGAAATATCCATAAGAAATGGGGATATCGTAGACTGCAGAGGTTGCGGATTCGATACCTGTAAGCATTTCGGAGAAATGGGAGAATGCTTCTATGGTGGGCTTATGGTAGAGCAGGTTTATCCTGCAATTATGGATTGCGATTCTCTGATTCTGGTTTGCCCCAACTATAATGATGCGGTAGGTGCGAATATGATGGCCATGTTCAATAGGCTTACTGCCCTTTTCTATAATAACAGCTTCGCGGCGAAGAAGATTTATGCACTTATCGTTTCGGGATACAGCGGTGGTGATCTTCTGGCTCAGCAGATAATCGGAGCCATGAATTGCAATAAAGGATTCATCCTGCCGCCTCACTTCTCCATGATTGAGACTGCCAATGATCCCGGAAGCATAGCTGACCTGGACGGAATCCACGAACGGGCAGAGGCCTTCGCAAAGGCACTAATCAACAAATAGATTTCCGCACAACCAATAAACCAATTGACTATCTCATTATCTTGTCGGGAAGAGCCCTGCAGCATGGCTTTGATAGATAAATGACTATGCTGCGCAGACTCTATTCGTTTGTTAGCATTTCCAGTCCCTCGAAGAATTTGTCGATGGAAGGGCTGCCTCCATATTGAGATTTTCCCCGAATCAAATCCATTTCGCTTCGCACTGCTTCAAAGTTAAAAAGAGTATTTGCATATTCGGCAAATTTATCGTTGTAATAGTCCTCAACTCCTAGAGAAGCCACATTGGTGAGTCCCTTTTTTATTGCTCGTCGAATTCTTTGCTTGACTATTTTTGGGTCAGCATCCAGGGATGAGGCGTATTCGTCCAAAGTCCGCTTGCTTTCGTATTTTTCCCCCTTACTGATAAGGATTTCTGTAACCGACATAATGTCCTTGGTGCCTGCTTCGCCCAGCATACCTATAGTGCCAAGAATTCTTTTTGTTCTGGAAAGGGCTATTTCCTGTGGTGAGGTCTGGACAGGGGATAAGCCGCTTATGGTATCCTTCATGGATCCTGTGCCGGCGCCGCTTCCCATTACGGTTTGTATTCCCTTTAGCATTTCCGACATCTTTCTTTTTTCGATTACATTGTTGATTACCTTTTCTATTTCGATTCTGTTATTGGGCTTCGTTATAAAGAATTCAATGCCGGCCTGATAAGCTTCTGCAATCATTTTCTTATCTGCCACCTGTGAAACCATTATGAAACTAATATCCGGATTTATGTCCCGAATCTCTTTGACCACAGATATCCCATCTTTTTTAGGCATTAATAAATCCACCAAAACGATATCCGGGTTTTTGGAGAGAATCTCCGAAATGGCTTTGTCCACATCCGTATTGGTGCCAACAACCTCGCCCAGGTTATGGGATGTGATAATATTCTGAAGAACCTTCACTGATGCAAGTAAATCATCTAAAATGTAAAACCTCATAATCTATTCTCCTGAATTCAAAATGGCAGAACCTTGTTCATATTGCTCCACATTATCCTCTGAACCGATAGTGCCGGAATAATTGCTATAGCTGTTAACATTTTCGGTGAGTTTATCCACCGGAAACCAAAGAGTGAATAATGTGCCTTTGGAATCAGAACTGAGTTCGATTGTTCCGTGAAATTGGTCTTCCAACAGATCCTTTGCCAATGTGAGACCAACACCACGGTTTATATCTCCCGTATCCTCATCGAACTTTGTTGAGAATCCAGGAACAAAGATAAACTCAATGTCCTCGGCAGGGATTCCAATTCCATTATCCTTGATTTCTATGGCACAATATTTTTTTCCATTCCTATTCATATCGCGGCATCTAATGAATACATCGCCCCTATATCCCTTTGGCATTCTGGCAATGGCGTCCACGCTGTTTGAAATAAAGTTACGCAGAATACTCATGAAGGCAAAGTGATTCTGGATTGAATAATTGGTTTCATAACTGGAATGGAAAGTAATATTTAGGCCTTCCTGTTCGTGACTTTGATCCACATCTATTGACAGTATTTTTAGAAGATCACTGATGGAAAGCTTGCTGTCATCGGTGAAGTCTGCCAGAAAATTATCCTGAAGCCCTTGAATTACTCTGCGATATCCCTTTTTCACCTCATGGATGTCCTTGGCAATCAATAAGGCTGTATCCCTAAGGCTTTCCGGATATTCCGGTTTATCCAAATCCCTGTATAGAGAGAAGGCGTTGGTCATTATATCTTCTATTTCACTCATGTTTTTTCTCATGGAATACACTTCGCTTTCGAATGTGGATGCCATTAAAACCAAGCGCTTGTAGTTCTCCTCATGCTCTCTCTTTTCCAATAAAGACATATAGATGTCCAGTGCAATTGCAACCAGTATTACTATGAACCCTCTGATTAATGCTATCATAGCAAAGGTGGCAAAGGTATTTAGGCTGAAAACAGTTAGTCCTTCAATTACTCTTAGGGTTTGCTCCAGACAATTGCCGAGGAAATCAGAGATAATTATCTTTATGTAAAACATGTGATAGGGTGAATAACCCAAGCCCTTGGTAATATAGGCAAAGGATAGTGCAAATCCAAAGAAAAAACCACAGTCGGGAAAAACGTAAGAAAAGGTTTGACCCAATTCACCGGTCTTGAGTAATTCGACTACAAATCGAACCAAGGGTGAAAACAAAGCCATCCAACAGCAAGCCTTAAAAGGATCTAAATCCTTGAAAAGGTAAAGAAAAATAGCCATCATCAAAGGTGACAATGCGAGTATAAATCCGCTCTGGAACATATTTAGTGAAATCTGTGAAGCTAAGGAGCTGACAGCCACCATTAAAAACAATTTGCTATTCTTACTCATGTGCCCATTATAACATAGTTTAAAAATATTTATAAAAAAAGTCTTGCAAATATATTCATAATAATGTATATTTATACATGCGTGAATATTTGCGAAGTGTAATGAAGCAAATTGAAGCCAAGGAATATAATTCTTTTATAGTATTAGTGCGTCCGGCGCATTCTGGCCAGGCGCCAGGCGAGTTTCAAGTATTTCGTTATTCGAGAAAGGAGAAACACATGAAGCTTAAGAAGGTATTAGTACTACTGCTTGCTGTAATGATGGTATTCGCTTTAGCAGCTTGCGGCGGTGGTGGATCCGGTTCCGGTGGAAGTTCCGGTGGATCATCAGGTGGTGACACAATCAAACTTGGTTGGTTGGGTGCTCTTACAGGCGACGGTGCTGTATGGGGTACCTG
>CACXFN010000188.1 GCA_902766915.1 uncultured Eubacteriales bacterium | reverse complement strand
ATCCGAACCTATACTTCTATCGCGGTGGCTATGCCACACAGAGATGGTTCTAGGAAGACGGAAAAAACGGCACGATGGCCGTTTTTTTCTTGTTTTTTGATTGTATGGCACGGGAGTCTGTAAGGATCCTACTTTTCTTCTATCTCTATAATCACACATCCCTCTCCTGCATAGTAGGCAGCATTATAACCAAATGTTCCACCATCTTTTATTGATATAGTTACGTCTTCACTTTCCATCGATAGTACACCATCGGCTTCATTCATATTTGCATCATCTGTATCAATTCCATAGACTTGTGCTAAAGTGCTAGCTGCTTGCTCTCCTTGAGATGCCTGCATTTGCATTTCAATTTTCGTAACTATTTTATTATCTATGCTAGGGCTCCCTTCATCATAGATGACAACCAATTGAGGCTCTCCGGTCCCCAAGTAATCGAACCAGCCTTGGCATTCGTTAAAATAACGATCAAACAGCCAGGAATTATCATGATAGTATTCTCCATTCTCGTAGATATACTCTTGAGCCGCATCATATGAATCTCCTATCACAAAAGGAAGTGTGACTGTCTTTCCTCCACAGCCAACAGCGAGAGTCATGATAGCACCTATCAAAAGCGAAATGACTATTTTTTTCATAGCAAATATCTCCTTTCTACCCTGCGTTCTCAAGCTGCAGTTTACATAGTTATTCAAATATCATATATGCATTATCTTCCCAGGAAGATGTTTCAGATGTTGCTACCTTTAGCTGATTGTTGTTAATAAATTCAACTGTATGCCGTATATCATAATCGGAGTGTACCATGACCACAGTAACCGTTCCATTTTCGACAGTAAATTGAAACTCTGTGTCATGGTCTGAAGACCACTCGTTATACGTGTTAGGTTCACGTGTAATAGTTTGTGAAAGATAAAAACGTGATCCATCCATATAAGCGCTGTAGGAGTATTCCTCACCTTCATCTTCATCCCAAAAGCAATACAAAAGGTCTTTTTTCTTAACACACTTCCACTTTTTCTGGTCTATTCTTGATATCACTGATAGATATTCATTTTCATCAATAACCTTGTTCGCATTGTTGAATTCCCCAAGATCTTTTAGTTCACTATATATCCATCCTAAATCTGCTCCTTCCAGGTCACCTGACAACTCAGCCATTACAGAACAGTATTTTTCATATTCGCCACTGTCTTTATAATCGTCAAGGTTATTAAAAATATCCTGCGCCTCTTCATATCTTCCTTCATGAACGAGATCTACTGCGGACTTATATTTATTGCTCGGAATAATTACCTGTGTTAACAAAAGAACAGCAGCAACAGCTACAACTATAGCTGGTACTGTGATTGCTATAATTTTCTTGGTTCTTTTCTTGACTTCTTCCTTTTTCTTTGTTTTCTCTTCTCCTGCTACTCGTTCGGCATCAAGTCTCTTATTAGTCTTTTCTCTTAAATCGGCTGCGTTTAATGCCTCAGCTAATGTCTCAAATGATCTTCCGCACTTACAACAACGCGGGTTGGTATCATTATTGACTCCACCACATGTACACAAGAATAACCCTTCATATCTTTCAGGCACAAATTTATAATTATCTCCCACTTCGATTCCATATTGTTTTTCTATTTCAGGGTCTTTAAGAATTGTATTAAGTGGCTTAAATTGTGGAACTGGTTTCCATTCACTGAATCTGGTTGAACTGACTGAATTATCGGCAAATACAATTTCTTCCACGGTCACCGAGAAGCTTCTTGATGTTGCCTCAGGAAGAAATACTGGTGTTTTGCTGCCAAACTCATCTCCAGGCTTAACATTAAGATCCAAATAAGAAAAACCTTTGACCCCTTCGACTTCATGGCCATTATTCTCGGACGCCCTTAATGATATCTTACAAGAAGTAATATCCTTGTCCCCGATGTTTTTCATCTTAAGTTGAGCTAATATTTTTCCTGTTTCGGTATCTTTCTGTAATGCCCCTGCCACGATCAAAAGCGGGCAACCTTTAGCATATAGGTTTGGGGCAAGCGAAAACACTTTACTAAAACGTTCTGACATAGCAATGCTCCTTTTCCGCACAATTTAATTCATTTCTTAAGGCAATTGGTTTTAAATCTCCGGAAGCTGACTTGAAATAGTATTCACATTGGAATTGTTTGAGATATTTGTTACACCAGTATTACTGTCTGCAATCTTCCTTAAAAGGCTTCTGTTTTCATCAAGAATATTAACCATTTCAGCCAATCCAAGAATAATGAAGCCTGTAATCAAAGTGCTCACGAGGCCACCAAAAAACAGGCCAACATTGAACCCATAATACCCATAGGCTTTGCCCAAAACTATTGACCCAATGAATCCAAGAATTATCACTGCAATTGCAGCAATGAATAATAACCGAGCAAAAGTATTTTGTGTACTCATCTTGATTTCCTCCTTCTTCCTGCTCCATTTCAAGAATCAAAAGTGATTTTGTCTTACGGTTTTCTTTCAAATAAACAAAACCTGTTCATCACTTCTTATAGTAGTCACTTATTTTCCTGCTATCATTTATTAGTCGTCGCGTTAAATCGTTCCCTTTTTCCGCAATATTCTTCACTGTCACGTCATCATATGTATGATTGCAGGATCTATGAACTATTTCATTTCGTTCTTCTTTCCAATCAATAATCTCTGTTATGAGATCAATGCCCACTTTCTTTGATATAACAGGATGACCTTTCTCGATCTGATGCTTTATAGAACGTAGTTTGTTGGATAATAATTTGTTAGAATCATATGCGTTTTTACAAATACAGCAATGCTGTAAAATGGATGATGTTCTGTCCTCAATAATTGCATATTCAATCATACATGCTTCGAACCAAAACCCATTTGTTAAGGCCTTCCTTAAACGAGCTTTCAGGATTCTGTAGTTGTCTGCCTTTTGCTGATTATCTATCAGTGTGACCACCTCCCGTCCAGAAATACCGGTTTTTCTTTCGATCATATCTTCGCTATTAATAACCACTTACGGTTAATATGATTATATACCGTATACGGTTATCATTCAATTAGAAACAGTTAATTGGAGTGAATGATGATTGTATATGATCGACTGTGGGAAACCATGAAAAAACAAAATATTACACAGTATAAACTGATACATGAATACAATGTCAGCCCCGGACAGATTACCCGTCTCAAGAGAAATCAGAATGTAAACACCCACACTATTAATATGCTATGTGAAATACTTCAGTGCTCAGTTGAAGAAATCATGGAATACAAAATGAAATGAAAGGGCACAATCCATTATTTCAACCGAATTGTCTATCTCGCTTTCCCTTTACCTGTCTCTCTTTGTGTATTAATTTCATCCCTTGTTAATTTCTGCTTACAGAATTTCATGAAGTCGTCCTGCGCATCTCCCCATGCTTTCGCCCAAACTTGCGGGCCTTCGCGCTGTAGTTCCTTTAACATGACTGTCAGTATTTTTACACCGGCTGCCAGGATGGTTCGGAAGGTTACCGGCTCTCTTCTGCCGGCGGATTTCTGAACGGATTCTCCGACCGGTTTTACGATCAATTCCTGTTTGACGCGCATCAGACTGTCTCTGGGGACCCCTCTCGCCCTGGCCTTATTGATGCATTTGTTCCATTCATCCTTGAGCTGATTTGTCTTCCGGATCTCCCCTGCATGCGGATTGTTCTTACCGATTTTCTTTGTCGGAAGATATGGCCCGTTCTTTGGAAAGATCCTCATCTTCAGCTGCTCCGGCAACTGTTCATTAATCAGTTCTGTAAAGAATTCCTTGGCATTTTCCGTAAAATTCTTCTGTTTGAAGATCGGGTTTTTCTTCTCGAAAAGATGCTCTTCGTATGATTCTCCCTTTGGGACCATCCGGTATCCCGGAAGCAATCCATGCTCGTCTGTCGCCTCTTTTTTCGTCCGCACGCGCTTGCCGTCCGGATCGAAAAACATATTCCGCGAAGCGATTTTCCGGACCGGTTCATCCAGCTTTTGCCTCTCAGAATAGATCAGATGGATGTGATAATTGGTCCTGCTTTTGTTGTGATGCAGAGCTGCCGCACACTCCGCGCCGTACTTACGTTTGAATGATTCCGTGAAGTATCTCAGCAGTTCCTCCGGGTCATAACCAGTCATATATTTTGGCAGAGCGATGATAAATTCCCTCGCCTCGATGCATGTCCCGGCAGTCCCGCTGCGGGCAAAGTCTGCCCGGTTTTCTTTCGCCAGATCTCGCCAGTACTCCGCAGGCACTGTCTCATAGACCGCATACAGATTCTCCTGTTTTTCACGGCTGCTGATATATTGGATCCGACCTCTGACGTTATGCAGCTTATTATGCTGCACGAAAGTGATTCCTTTGATCGTGATCATCTCCTTTTGCTCTTCTGGTCCTGCTACCACAGGCTTCCCCGCAGGGGCGAAATACACAGAGTACGAACCCGGCAGGGTTTGTGCGATGGGTGTATTTCGCTCTCATACGGCGAGGCCTT
>CACXFN010000187.1 GCA_902766915.1 uncultured Eubacteriales bacterium | reverse complement strand
TATAGGACAAAACGTGTTGGTAAAAACCGCTGTATGGGCTAATAATTAAAATCCAAGTTCTTCGTCTATTAACACTATTTCGATTTCTCCGGCCATAGGTGCTTTCCATATGACGCTCATTCCACGGCAGAGGCGCTGAGGACTATTGCAATCATGACATTTGCCGTCTACAGTGCAAGGTGTACTCAGACCATAGCGTTGGCAGTTCTGAGGTGAGGCCACATTTCTGGCACGCCAAACTGCGGAATCATAGTCCTCGGTTATTTTATTTGTTCCGATTACCAAATATACTTTCTCGTGACCATAGAACACAGAAGCGAGTCTGTTAAAGGCTCCATCAATATTAATTATCTCACCTGTCTCTGCAATAGCATTGACGGATGACAAATAAATATCTGCATTTCTGGCGGACTTTCTTTCCGTTTCAGTTGTCTCACCTTCTCTGGGGTACCAATGCCATATAACCTCATTGTGTGAACCAAGGGATTCCTTTAGTCCCATGTTATCCAATGTCTTGGAACCTCCGAAGCCAACCACCTTACCGTCAATAGCTTTGTTTAGATAATCAGCGGCTTCACCTGCGGTTTTATATTCCTGAACGTTTTTAAACCCGTTCTTCTCCAGATTTTGAATTAGCTTCTTTACATCTCCCATAAAACGACCTTCCTTCCTTCCTTTTTCTTCTCCCTTATATGTAATTTTCTATACCATTATATCATAGAGCCAACAAACAAAAGACTAGGGATTTGGTTCAAATATACTATTGAATGAATAAAAATTCAATTTATTAATTTCGTTGACGATTTAGTTGTTTACATGCTATAATTCCTTTGGTCTTTAAGCAGATACAGAGATATCGGCAAGGCTAAATCGAATAATGGTATGATTATCTAATGATTTAGTATGTAAACCTTGCCGTATTATGTGCAAGGTTTTATTTATTGTTTAACATAATTAGGAGGACTGTTTCATGGGGAAGGACGTAATTGTAGCATGCGACTTTGATAGAGCGGCAGAATTATTCGATTTTCTGGACATATTTCAGGAGAAAAAACCATTTATAAAAATCGGTATGGAACTTTATAATGAAGAGGGCTCCTTTATAGTAAGGGAGTTAAAGAGAAGAGGACATAAGATCTTCCTGGACCTAAAAATTCACGATATCCCTAATACTGTAAAAAAGACAATGATGGTTCTTTCCAGAATGGAAATAGATATATGCGACGTACATGCCAGCGGTGGAATTAGAATGATGGAAGCGGCACTGGAAGGCATAACTCGCCTGGATGGAAAGAGGCCGCTCTTGATTGGCGTCACACAGCTAACATCTACAGACCAAGAAATGTTGGAAGAGGAGCTTCTAATAAGGATGCCCATTGATAAAGTTGTTATGCACTACGCCCAAAATGTAAAGAAGGCCGGTCTTGATGGTATCGTCTGCTCCCCCAGAGAGGCGGAGGCAGTCCATAAGAAACTGGGTAAACGCTTTATTACAGTTACACCGGGTATTAGATTTGCAGATAGTGAAATCGGAGATCAAAGACGTATAATGACACCTGCGCAAGCAAAAGAAACGGGATCCAACTATATTGTCGTAGGTAGACCGATTACCCAAGCAAAGGATCCCCTTGCGGCATATCAGCGTTGCTGTGATGAATTCATAGATAAGCCAAAAAAGAGAACTTCCAAATAACTTCCAAATAATAGATGAAAGGGGACTTAAAAATGAATGATTTAGCAAGGACTATAGCCAAGGATTTATTGAGCATTCAGGCAGTATTCTTAAGACCGCAGGAGCCCTTCACCTGGGCCAGCGGGATAAAGAGTCCAATTTACTGCGACAATAGATTGACATTAACTGCTCCTGAGGTTAGAACACATGTGGAGGAAGGCTTAGCCCAAGTAATAAAAGACCAATATCCAGAGGCAGAGGTTCTAATGGGAACAGCAACAGCGGGAATAGCTCATGCAGCCATAACAGCACATCTAATGGGAATCCCCATGGGCTATGTTCGTTCAGGCAGCAAGGACCACGGCAGACAGAACCAGATTGAAGGACGCCTGGAACCTGGACAAAAGGTGGTAGTGGTAGAGGATTTAATATCCACAGCAGGATCTTCCATAACTACTGTGGAAGCCCTTAGGGAAGCCGGCGCAG
>CACXFN010000186.1 GCA_902766915.1 uncultured Eubacteriales bacterium | reverse complement strand
TACGGAGGGACCGCCAAGGCAGGAAGAGGAGAGCCAGGATGCGGAGAAGGCCGCTGAAAGCAAAGACACCGAAAAAGAAGAGGTGAGACCGGAGGAAAAACCCGCTGAGAAAGAAGAAAGCAAGCAGGATACAAAGCCGGTAGCTCCGGCGGAGAAAGACTCTGGTGCAATGCAGAATGCTTCCAGGAATACGGTGAATTCCGGCCAAAAAACCACTGCGCCAAAGACCGGAGATGAAAGCGATGCAGTCCTGTGGATGGGAATTTTGATGGTAGCTTCCCTGGGGCTGCTCTATAAAGAGAATGTATCGGCGGTGGTATGGGTACAGCAATGATCGTTGAATAATAAAGCTCTACGCTTTATAAAAATGACGCACTTAAAACCCTCGGGAAATTCCCGGGGGTTTTTAATTTGCGGATGCATTTAAAAAAGTATAACTCTTTGTGATAAAGTCACTGTTAAAGTTTTTAAATACGGGTATATTAGAAACACAAAGTGATAATCAATATCATTTTAGATAAAGGTTAACAAAAGACAGAACTAAAGCATAAAACTTAACAGATGATAAAAGGAGGAATAAAATGGAAGAATTAAGAAATGCAATGCCGCTTATCGGTGAAGATGCTCCAAGTTTTAAGGCAGTCACGACACAGGGCGAAATCAATTTCCCGGAGGACTATAAAGGTAAGTGGGTAATCCTATTCTCACATCCGGCAGATTTCACTCCGGTATGTACAACTGAATTCATGACATTTGGATCTATGATTGATGAGTTCAAGGCTCTTAATACTGAATTGGTTGGAATATCCGTGGATTCACTTTATGCCCACATAGCATGGCTAAGAAAGATTCAGGAACTGGAGTGGAATGGTAAGAAGAATATCAATGTAACCTTCCCGTTGATAGAAGATATTAAAATGGATGTTGCCAAAAAGTATGGCATGATTCAACCGGGACAGTCAAATACTCAGGCAGTACGCGCGGTATTTGTAATTGATCCAAATGGAAAGATTAGAACCATTCTATACTATCCGCTTAGCACAGGAAGAAACTTTGATGAAATCAAGAGAATTATCCTGGCTCTTCAGAAAGCTGATTCCGATGGAGTTGCAACACCTGCAGACTGGAGACCCGGTGACGATGTAATCGTCCCAACAGCAGGAAGTTGTGGAACAGCTAAGGAGCGCATGGAAAATCAAAACGATGATCAGTATTGTTTGGACTGGTTCATGTGTTTCAGAAGAGAAAAGAAATAAAATATTATAGGCATCAAAACAGAAAACGAAGCAATCTCCGAGCCTAAGAGCTCGGAGGTTCTTGTTATATTGGATATTTTGATAAAATAATGTTATAATATTAACAATCAAAATAATTGATTAATGACAAAGTTGATTACTATCTATAATATAGCAATAAAAAGTTTATCGTGAGGAGGAGAATATGCAGGTTAAATCTAAGGATGAAAGAACTACTGCAAGGGGCAAAATCAGTGATATTCTCGATATAGGAAGTTTCATGGAAATTGGGGAGCATGTCTCAGCAAGGTTTACCGAGTTCTATCAGCCTGATTCTGTTATTGAGTCGGATGGAGTGGTAACCGGTTATGGTACCGTGAACGGAAACCTGGTTTTTCTTTATGCACAGGACGGAGAAGTCATGGGTGGAACCTTCGGAGAGCAACATGGACGAAAAATCGTTAATCTCTATGACCATGCCATCAAGGCAGGGGCACCTATAATCGGGCTTCTGGATTGTGCAGGTTTTCGTATCGAGGAAGGTCTGGGTGGACTGGACCAGTTTGCCAAACTTTATAGCAAGCAGGCTGAGGCGGTGGGAGTCATTCCCCAGATTGCAGTCGCAATCGGAAAGTGCGGTGGTGGAATGTCCATTGCTGCGGAGCAGGCAGACTTTGTTTTCGTAGAAAAGGAAAAAGGGAAACTTTTCGTTAACCCCAAGGGGATTCTGGAAAATGACATTGGTGACAATCCCAACCTTGCACCGGTAGACGACGGCTCTTATGAGTGGGGAGAGATTGTATCCAAGATAAAGGCATTAATCGAAATGCTTCCTGCTAACAGCGATTTTCTTTCTGATATAGATGATGTAAGTGACGAGGAATTAAACCGGGACTTAGATGGAATAGGTGCTAAACTGGGGGACGGAAAGGCGATTCTGGAAGCCGTTTCAGATAAGGGTGAAGTATTGGAAATCAGGCCCGAACTTGGACGCGACATGGTGGCAGGCTTTATCAAACTGGCAGGAGAGACAGTGGGTGTGATTTCCTGTAACAATGTGGACGGGGAAAAGCGAATCAGTGCAGAGGGCTGCGAAAAGGCTGCTCGCCTGGTGGATATCTGCCATAGATTTGATATTCCGGTTTTAACAATAATAGATACGGAGGGCTATCAGACCAAAGCGGAAAATGAAAGATACCTTCCTGCAGCTGCAGCAAAGCTGGTTAGAACTCTTGCTACAGCCGACGTTCCTACAATCAGTCTAATAACCGGGAAAGTGGTGGGAAGTGCCTACAGCCTTCTAAATCCAAAGGGGCTGGGTGCTGACTACGTATTCATGTGGGACAGCGCATCTGCCAGCATTGTGAATACAAGACAGGCGGTGGAGGTGCTCTATGGAAACTGGACCAAGGAACTGGAGGAGAAATTCGCCGAAGGCCAGTCCAGTGCCCTTGCTTTGGCGCGTCACGGTCTGGTGGACAAGGTGATTGCACCTGAGGATTCTAGAAAGTATCTAATTGGAGCGCTCCAGACCTTTGCTAACAGGAGGTAGGTGACATATAGAAATGATAATACAAGACATTTTAAGAATCGCCGCTATAGACACCATCCTTGGCATGGGAACAGTATTCGCGGTACTCATAATAATATCACTTTGCATCTGGGGAATCGGCATCGTTTTCAAACAAGAGGAACCGGCAGTTAATTCTGCGGCACCTTCATCAAAGACCCCATCAAGGATGGCAACAGATGATGGTGGAACAGACGAAGAATTGGTTGCAGTAATAACAGCTGCCATCTCTCAATATATAAGAAATAGACACGGTCTCGATGCTGCAGATGAGGGCAATTACATCGTAAGAAACATTCGGAGGAGATAATGGAAACATACATTGTAAGGGTAAACGGAAAAGAATACGAAGTTGAAGTAGAAATGGTGGGCGGAAGTGCAGCGGTTTCTGCACCGGCTGCAGCACCAAAGGCTGCACCTAAGACGGAACCGGCCAAGAAATCCGGTGGCTCAGGTACTGCAGTCACAACCGGTACAGCCGGCAAGGTCTTCAAGGTCATCGCATCAGATGGCGATTCGGTTAAAGCCGGCGACACCATTGTCATATTGGAGGCAATGAAGATGGAGATTCCTGTTGTAGCTCCCGCAGATGGAACAATATCATCCATCGTCGTATCCGAGGGAGAGGATCTGGCATCAGGAGCAACTGTAGCTTACCTGGAGTAGCAGGAAGGAGTAGAAGATGGGCGATACCCTAATTAACCTGGCGCACCAGACGGCCTTCTTCAACCTCAGTTGGGGTAACGTAGTCATGGTTGTGGTTGCCCTGGGTCTTTTGTATCTGGCCATAGCAAAGGAATACGAGCCGCTGCTTTTGCTGCCCATTTCCTTTGGTATGTTGCTGGTTAATCTTTATCCACCAATTATGGAGGAAGGTGGACTTCTTCATTATTTCTTCCTTTTGGATGAGTGGACCATACTTCCGTCGCTGATATTCCTTGGTGTTGGAGCGCTGACGGATTTTGGTCCCTTGATTGCAAATCCTAAGAGCTTTCTCTTGGGAGCTGCGGCGCAGTTCGGAGTATTTGCAGCCTTTTTCCTGGCCATGCTCTTTGGATTTAATGAAGCTCAGTCAGCAGCAATAGGAATAATCGGAGGAGCTGACGGTCCTACTTCAATCTTCCTGGCAATGAAGCTGGGACAGAGAGAAATCATGGGACCTATAGCGGTTGCAGCCTATTCATATATGGCGCTGGTACCAATAATTCAGCCCCCCATTATGAAGCTATTAACCACAGAGGAAGAACGTAAAATCAAAATGGAGCAGCTTAGATTCGTATCCAAAAGAGAGCGAATCATATTCCCCATAGTCGTAACTATCGTTGTCTGCACCATTCTTCCTTCGACAGCACCTCTCATCGGTATGCTGATGCTGGGTAATCTCTTTAGAGAGAGCGGAGTAGTAAGACAGCTTCAGGAAACAGCGTCAAACGCACTTATGTATATAGTGGTAATTTTGCTCGGAACGTCCGTTGGAGCAACTACCAGCGCAGAAGCTTTCTTAAAGTTCACGACACTTAAGATTGTTGCGCTGGGACTAATTGCTTTTGGTTTCGGAACCGCAACAGGAGTGCTTTTTGGAAAACTCATGTGTAAGCTTACACATGGAAAGATAAATCCGCTTATTGGATCTGCCGGAGTTTCCGCGGTGCCGATGGCGGCCAGAGTTTCTCAGAAGGTGGGGCAGGAAGCAGACCCAACGAATTTCCTGCTAATGCATGCCATGGGTCCAAACGTCGCAGGCGTAATTGGTACAGCAGTCGCAGCGGGCGTATTCATGGCTATATTTGGAGTTCAATAATGAGTGTATAAGGAAAATACAATAAGGAGATATAATGGCAAAAATTAAGATAATGGAAACAGTAATAAGAGATGGACAGCAGTCTCTTATAGCAACCAGAATGCCCTTCGAAGACATGGAGCCTGCTCTGGCTCTTATGGACGATGTG
>CACXFN010000185.1 GCA_902766915.1 uncultured Eubacteriales bacterium | reverse complement strand
TGTTGAAATAAAAAATGTTGCAAGGGAAGCCGGTTCCAGAACAAAGATTGCGGTATATGCCCATGATGAAAATGTTGATCCGGTTGGGGCCTGCGTCGGCACAAGAGGAGCGAGAGTTCAGGCTGTTGTCGATGAATTGTCAGGGGAGAAAATAGATATTATTCCTTGGAGCGAGGACCCGGAAGAACTCATTGCAAATGTTCTTTCTCCTGCCCAGGTAGAGGAAGTGATTATCGAGGAAGAGGGAAAGGCCACTGCAATCGTCCCTGATAAACAGCTATCTTTGGCTATAGGAAAAGAAGGTCAGAATGTTAGACTTGCAGCCAGGGTAAGCGGTTGGAAAATCGATATTAAGAGCCACGCACAATATTACAACGAAGACGAGGATTTCGTGGAATATGAAGATTATGACAACCAGGACGAGTATGTGGAATCTGTCGAACCCCAGGAAGAATTGGAGACAGAAGAAGTAAATGCTGAAGAATAATATTCCTCAACGCAGATGTATTGGTTGCATGACATCAAAAAATCAATGTGATTTAATCAGGATGACATGCATTAAAGCATATAATAATAACACGAATCATAATCCCTTAGGTATTAATATCGATGTAAGGGGGATATATCCCGGACGCGGCTTTTATATTTGTAAGAATGTATCGTGCTTAGAAATGGCCATAAAGAAAAAAGCTTTCCAAAGGGTGATTAAGGGTCCCATTGACGATGAGACTTTGAATAAACTAAGAGTCGATTTGGTTGAATTGATGGATTGATTTACGGATTGTACAGAAGGTTAATAATGGATCAAGATAGACAATCAGTTAAAATAATGGGCCTTTTAGGCTTTGCGGCAAAATCCAGGAATTTGGTGACTGGATATAATACCTGCCTTAAGCTTATCCCCTCAGGGAAATTGAAACTGCTTATTATTTCCCATGACGTAGGAGATAATACCAGGAATAAAATGATTCAAAAATGCGAGTCTTATGGTGTGGACTACAGAGAGTTTGGGAAAAGCGAGGAACTGTCTCATGCCACAGGAAAGGAAGACAAAGGATTGTTCGGCATAACCGATAAAGGTTTTGCCAATAGTATTCTGAAGGAAATAGATAGAATAAATATGATTAATAAACATGATATAAAGCAAAATACTCAAGAAGAAAAACTATCAGAAAGGGAGGTGTTCTAAATGGCCAAAGTTTATGAATTAGCTAAAGAAATGGGAATAACAAGTAAAGAGCTCATAGCAAAAGCTATGGAACTTGGAATTGAAGCAAAGAGCCATATGAGTACATTATCCGATGAAGAGGTAAGAAGGATTAAAAACTCCATAGGAGGTTCATCTCCGATGAATAAAGAGGAAGGTGTTACGGCAGGTGCTCCGCCGTTTGCTGCCAGCGTTGCAGGCGCTCCACCTTTTGCTGCCAGTGTTGCTGGTGCTCCACCTTTCGCAGCGAGCGTTGCAGGTGCCCCTCCATTTGCAGGTGGTGTAGTTGCCGCCGGGAAAGCAATAGTTGATGAAGAGTATTTTGCAAATAAGAAAAAGAAAAAAGACTTCGAACCTGTAGAGGAAGTTTCTACTGAGCAGCCTGAAGTTGTTGATGAAAAAGATGCTGTTTTAGAAACAGAAAAGGAAGAAGCAATAGATGCCTATGCAGATTTCGAAACTGTTGATGAAATAATTGAAACAGATGACCAGGAAGAAGTATCGGCCAATGATTCTAAATTAGATGCAGATTCCGAGAGGGATATTGAAGACGAAAGCTTAGGCGAAGTAGAGATAGCTATGAATGAGGCTTCTGATCCAATAATAGATGAGACTGAAGAAGCATTTGCCAAGCCGGAAGTTGAAACCCTTGACTCCGAAGTTTTGGATAAACAGGAGGAAACAGAATCCATACAGTCAGACATTAAGGTGGAAACGAAGAAACTTAAAATTGTAAAAAAAGCAAGTGATGATTTAGAAGAATCAAAGCCTCAGCCAAAAGAAGATAGACGTCAAGCCAAACAACAGGATAGAGAGCGCAAACGCGATGATTTTAGACGTGGAGAGGATAGAGAGGAAAGACGTAATAAAGTAGGAAAGAATCGCTTTATTGAAAAG
>CACXFN010000184.1 GCA_902766915.1 uncultured Eubacteriales bacterium | reverse complement strand
CAATATTATCAGCATCCCGGATGGAAGAATAGTCAGGAGTAACCACTAGAATTGCCTCATCTGCCCCGGCTATGGACATAACCATACCATCATCCATGCCGGAAGGAGCATCGATTATCACATAATCATAATCCTCCCTAAGCTTGTCACATAGAACCTTCATATGAAGAGGTGTTAAATACCCATCAATTCTATTGGGTGATGAAGCTATAATATATAAATCCTTAAATCTTTTATCCTTAATTAGTGCCTGTTTTATCTTACAAACACCGGTTAAAACATCGTATACATCGAAAACAACTTTGTTTTCTAAACCAAAATAAAGGTCTAAATTCCTTAGACCTAAATCCAAATCAATAAGAACAACCTTATTGTCTTCCTTTGCCAAGGTAGCACCCAAATTCACGGAAAACATTGTCTTTCCTGTTCCACCTTTACCTGATGCTACTACTATGACTTTTCCCATTCCTTCCTCCAGTCGGATAATAATACCTTGACATTATATCATAAATCACTGAAGGGTGTTAGTTCCATTATCAGATGTGGGTATATGAACATTCGCATCTGATGAATTGCTATCGAAATACGCGGAAATAATATCCTTTGCAGCCTGAGATATATCTGCACCATATCCACCCTCGGGGAGAAAGATTACCACAGCTATTTCCGGATTCTCATATGGTGCCATTGTGATTACCCAGGCAAAATCCTCATAACCATCCTTATTGTTATCTATAATGCTTTGAGTTATTTTTCGATTGCTAAGCATAATCAAAGCTTCATCCACAGTATCATTTTCTGTAGGATACAGGTTTGCATCACTCTTTAAGAGTTCATTCATCTTAGCTTCAATTTGTTCCCATTTAATAGATGTACCTGCAGTTTTATTAATCCATTCCAGGTTTTCTTTTATATAAGCAACCTCATCCAAAGGTTGTTTAATGCTCTGATACTCAGCGGTTCCCGTCTTGCCAACTACCTGTATCTCATAATCTCTAAAGGTATCCTTTAGGGTACCGGCAGTGCACACTCTTCTCATTCCTTTTAATACAGCCGACCTTGCCGCGTCACTGGTACCTGTATCAAAGGGTTCGGGCTTAACCTTCTTCCCCTCTCCTTCTACTCCATAAACCAGACTCACCTGATTTCTGATACCATGATTCCCCAATGTTGCAACATAATTGGCAATCTGAAGCGGTGTATAGTTGTTGTCACCTTGGCCGATACAAATATTGAACAAATCGAAGGTGGTCCACTCTGCCTGAATAAAATAATCGAACTTTACCATGGCGGCGCAGTTTTCCACCTGACTTTTTAATACATCGGTTTCATTCTCTATTCTATCTATTACCTCTGCATATTCCGGATTTTCATAAATCCAATTTGAAATCTTGGTAATGTTTTCTTCCAATCTCTCAGAATCCTGATAAACCTCGGGAGGAAAATACTCTGCAGCTTTATCCTCTAAGGCCTGCCACACAGCATAACGATAGTTTCTCATTTTAGTTTCTGCAGATACAGGGTTTCTTGAAACATCGCCGGTTTCTATTCCTGTTTCATCAAAAAGTCCATAATCCCTAGCTTTATTCAGAATATCATCTACACCTATTTGATAGCCCAGCGATTCATCGGTTCCCCAATCTTTGCCTGTTGCAATACATGCGAAATAATAATTGCATGAGTTTCCTATACCCCATTCCAAATCTTCTATGCCATCTGTGGCATTTGCTTCGTTCCACGCAGAACAACCGAAGGATCTATCTCCTATGTCAATATGACCCTGGTCCACAATCTGTATCTCAGGATCAAGGCCCAGTGATAGAGCGGTTAATGCTGTTATTGGCTTAAATACGGAACCCGGTGCAACTGCAGTTCTGGTAGCATTGTTATATAATGGCGCAGGTGAAAGGGAGTCCCTTGGATTCTCCGGCTGTACTGCCTCCCATTCCTCAGAAGAAATACCATCAGCAAAGGCATTCAAATTGAAATCGGGATAACTGGCCATGGCAATAACATCAGCAGTTTTAACATCCAATACTACTGCCGCCCCGCTTGTTGCATGCTCATTTGCTTCTATTACATCTTTTAGTGCCTTTTCTGTTGCCTTCTGCATAGCTATTGATATTGTGAGGTATACATCACTACCCTTCTTGCCTGCTTGTTCACTGAGGGTATTAACATATGAGCCATAGCTATTTACTCGTACGGTTGTTATACCTGGAGTTCCATGGAGTTTCTCTTCCAGAGCAGCTTCAATACCATCCTTTCCAACCAGGTCGCTTATCATATAGTTCTTGTCATTGACATAATACTCGATTTCGCTGTCGGAGATGGCACCCATATAACCTATGATATGACAACCGGAATTACCATATGGATAAAACCTTACAGTTTCAGAGCTAATATCCACACCAGGTAAATTCATTTCTTTAAAGAATACAACAGATAAATCACTGACATCCGTAGCTATTGTAAGGGGTAAATACTTTTGGAAACTATTTGCCGCAACTTTATTTCTTACAACAAAAATCTTTCTTGCTTCCTTATCGGAGAGATTTTCATCTATCAAATAGTCATCCCTTAGTTCCCGGAAACATTCCTTAGCACTCTTATTGCCGTTCTCATCCAAATAAACACCGAACCTGCCCCAGAAGTTTTCTTTGTTAATCCTATAGGTGTATTTCATGGTGCGTATGTTAATCGGAAGATAGATATTGTGTTTTTCCTGCAATTCTGACATAGCTTCATATCTATCCATGTCTGCCGGAATATCGTATTCACTGCAATAGGTTTCAAACACCCTGGAAGCGGGAGTTCCGGGAACAAAACCATGGTTCACCAACCATTTATCTTCTTCATTATCAAAGGTGTAATAAAAATTTCCCAAATCGTCGATGATAATCGGGAAATCGTCGCTATACTCATCGCCATTTTCGATAAGCTTGTTAATCATGGTAAGGGATGTATCGTTTATCTCTTCCGTAGAGAGATTGCTGGCATTGAAAACAACATTAAAAACCTGTCTGTTCCCAGCCAAAAGGTTACCCTCTCTGTCATAAATGTTTCCTCTTGGTGCAGAACTGTAAATGGTTTTGGTGGTTTGCGCAGAGGCTTCATCTATCCACTTATCGTTTTGAACAATTGTAAGCATAAAAAGACGTACTGCCAGAATAAGCAGCAATAAAACAACAAAGGTTATTATGTTTCCGTATCTTCCTACTCCTCTTATCTTTTTGTTCATATGTTTTACAAACCTATCTAAAATATCCGTCTCTTCGAGCTTGAATTATACCCCTGGTGATTATAAAGAGAGCTACGAAAGAAACAACCACATTGGGTATTGCAACCTCAGGAAGTTTAAAAAGCATATACATAAATGAATAGGTAGGTGAAATCAGAGTATAGATGCCCCAATAAACAGATGCATATATTAAATTGGCCGCAATCACCATGAATGCCAAATAAAAAGGATTCTCTATATTTGCAAGACGCCTAAGCCATATGACGGCGAGCATCGCTACTATCATTGCGATTATTGTAATACCCACATACTGACTATAATAGAAATCCTGAATGAGTGAGAATAAAAAAATCAGGACCATGGGGAGAACCATCTCCTCCACATCCATTGTTGCAGACATTATTATTAAAATACAAAACATCAAATTAGGCACAAACCAAGTAGGCAACATGGCAGCGAAAAATGGCTGCAATATAAATGACCCTATTACCAATGCTATTTTTAGTTTATTACTCATTTGATATATTATGAATGATATATTATGAAGTTACACCTTGCGATAATACTATGAAGCTATGGCTTGATAAACAGTGGTTTGATAAACAATGACTTAATTAGTCCAGAATAACACTTACTTTATCGATGGATGTGAAATCAACCTCAGGTTTTACACTTAGTTCCATAAGCTGTTTATTGCTGTCATAACCGGCTCTTGTTATTCGTCCCAGTAATATTCCGGAAGGATAGCGACCTATTCCGGAAGTAATGATTCTATCTCCCTCGCTTATTGCAGCATTACTATCAAGCATAAATCCTGTCAGAGTACCATCCTCTGAACCTTCTATTATTCCCAGCATATTCCCGGTTCCATCCACATAGAAGCTTATTCTACTTGTCTCATCAATAATAGGAACAATTTTCGACCAACCTTCTCCCGTATCGGAAACCCTTCCTACCAGTCCCTGACCGCAGAGGACTATATCATCTGTCTCTATCTTACTCTCTGTTCCTTTATCTATGGTAAATGAATTAGTCCAATTGGTTCCGTCCAAAGAAATAACCTTGGCAGTAACCAAATCCGTTTCACCTTTTATAAAGCTGTAGTTCAAAGCCTTTGATAGTTCCTGCAATTGTTGTAGTTCCTTGGCAGAGAAGGTTAATTGATTAACTTCATTTTTAAGCTTATCATTTTCTTCTCTAAGAGCTTCGTTTTCCTTTATTAGTTCTCTATATGAAAAAATACCGGATATATTCTGCTTAATTGCAGAACCCAGTGAAGAAGTCGGCTTTTCAATAGCCATATAAATTCTATTGATAATACCTGCACCAGAACCACCCCCTGAAGCAATCGATGCTCCAAGGATAACTAACACTGCTATCAGTACAACAGCAATGGCAGTTATAAATCTGTGCTCTCTGATCCATTTCATTGAAGACCCCTATTACCCCGTCTATCTTCTCTTTATGCTGGATGCATAGATTTTCAACTTTTCAATATCATTTAGGCTTACACCTGTACCTATTGCCACAGCTTCAAAGGCATTTTCAGCAACCCTTGCTTCAATCCCTGTTCTTCTGGTAACAAGTTTATCAAGATTTTTAATCTTCCCGCCTCCGCCGGCCAATACCATACCATTGGCAGCTATATCAGCAGCAATTTCAGGTTTTGCCTCTTCGATTGTTGCCTTGATTCCATCTACAACTATATCTATGGATTCCTGCAGACCAAGCATGATATCTCTATTAGTGACATCGATTACCTTAGGTAGTCCGGTCAATAGGTCAAGACCACTGGCCTTGACAGTTTCTATTATTTCTTCTCCATTTTCATCGACATCCAAAAGCGCAGCTCCGGCTTCAATCTTTAGCCTTTCTGCAGTCTTTTCTCCAATGTTAAGAGAATAACGTTTTCTAATATACTGGATGATAGCTTCATTGAACTTATCACCCGCGTGTCTGATGGAAGTTTTATTAACTATACCCATCAATGCAATAATGGCGATATCTGTGGTTCCACCGCCTATATCCGCAATCATGCATGCAGTAGAGCTATCAACATCCAAACCGGCACCGATGGCAGCAGCCATAGGCTCATCCAAAATATATACTTCGGATGCCCCCATTTGTCTGACTACTTCCTCTACAGCCTTTTTTTCTACATTGGTTACTCCACTTGGAACACCAACGACCACACGGAAATTTCTAATGCGGTTACTTGATGTAGCCCTTGATATAAAGGCCTTTAACATATCGGCAGTTCTATCAAAATCAGAAATAACGCCATCTCTAAGAGGTCTTACCACCAAAATATTATCCGGCGCTTTACCGATCATTTCCTTAGCGGATTCACCAACTGCAATTATTACATTTCTTCTCTTGTCTATTGCGATTACAGAGGGTTCATTTAGAACAATACCCACATCTTTAAGATATATAAGTGTATTGGCTGTGCCAAGATCTATCCCCATATCTTTCGTTGTCAAAAAACCCATAATCCAAATCCTCTCT
>CACXFN010000183.1 GCA_902766915.1 uncultured Eubacteriales bacterium | reverse complement strand
TCTTTGAACAAAGGTATGTCTTTCCAATTTCTGATTGCCATGACAATCTCCTTTTCTCTATAATCACTTGGTTAAATGTCTATCGTTTAACAAGGACGGATCCAAAATGGACCGTCCTTGCAAATAACTTATATAAATATTTATACTATGCGTACATTTCTTCGAAGAGTTTCTTTATTCCTTCGTGCTCTCTCAGGCACTGAAGAGTGATTTCAGCATGACCCTTTGTATAGCCGTTACCAACGATCATCTCTACGTCTTTGCCTACACCCTCGGCACCTAATGCTGCCTTTGTGAAGCTTGTTGCCATGGAGAAGAAGTAAACTCTTCCTCCGTCCTTTGTGCAAAGGATGGATGCCATTTCTGTATTCTCGATGTTTACGCAGTTAATTACCAGGTCGCAGAGTTCTCCGTTTGTGAGTTCCATAACCTTTTCATACATACCAACTGCATCTGTAGCATCATGATGGAAATAATCATCAGCCAAATCAAGGTTTCTGGCTCTGTCTTCGGATTTCTGGGATCCGGCTGCACAGATTACCTGACCTGTTACGCCAGCTCTCTTCTTTGCTTCATAGAGGCAGAGAAGTCCGGATTTTCCGCCACCGCCGATTACCATTACCTTCATTCCCGGCTGTACAAGCTTTGCTGCCTGTGCAGGAGCGCCTGCTACGTCAAGTGCGGAGAGAGCAAGTCCTTCCGGCATATCATCAGGAAGCTTTGCATAGATACCACTCTGGAAGAGAATTGCATGACCCTTAATGTCAACCTGGTCGATTGCCGGTCTCATAGCAATAATCTCATCGATTACAAGTGGTGTAAGAGAGAGGGATACCAATGTGGCAATCTTGTCACCAACCTTCAGGTCACCCTTCCATTCCGGTCCGATTTCTTCGATTTCACCAATCAGCATTCCGCCGGAACCTGTCCATGGGTTTTTATGCTTACCAGCCTTAGCAACGATACCAAGCATGGTTTCTTTGATCTTTTCAATATCAGCATCGCTCAGATCATCAGTAGGTTTCTTTCCACAAGCGTGGTCTACGATGGATGTGAATGATGCGGAGTCGATGTTCAATGTTTTAACATTGATCTTAATCTCATTATCATAAATCTCCATGTCGTTATCGATAACATCTGCAGGCTGTGGTAATACGCCCTTTGGTTCGATAACTCTGTGTGTTCCGTAAGGATTTCCTCCCTTTTTCATAGCTTTCTTCCTCCTACCTATATGGTTGTTTGGTTCCGCCTACCCATTAGTTTTTTCTAACAAAGTAGTCTCATAATAAAATAACGTCCTTAATTGTCCTGCATAAATTATAGATTGCAGCCCACTATTTCGTCTATGGGATAATGACTAAAACTGTTTATAATTTGACAAAAAAATAAAGTGAACCTTCTTGGGTTCACACTTAAAAATAGCTGATTCCAAATCGGTTCACAGAGAAACAACTCAGTATTTGTTTATACACATACTCAACTTACAACCCGTACTTATTCTTCTTTCTAACCAGCTGGGTTTGGCTTATGCCTATGGCTTTTGCTGCTTTACGGGTGGATCCGTATTTCTCCAATGCATGTCGGATGATGTTCTTTTCGAAGTTCTCCACCATGGTTTCCATATTGACTTCTTCCATATTTTCATCCAATTCTTCCGTCAGCCCCACCATTCCGGCATCAAAAACATCGCTGTGCATTTCTCTCATTACATCGATAAGGTTGATGTTTTCACCGGTGGTTCCAATGATGATTCTTTGCACGACATTTTCCAATTCTCGCACATTGCCCGGCCAATCAGACTTTGATAGATAATCTACCGCGTCATCGGTTATACCTCTCCTTATACCAAACTTTTCGGCATAAAGACCAATAAAATGTTTAACCAAATCAGGAATATCTGCGGTTCTATCTCTTAGAGCAGGCACACGTATTCTAACCACATTCAATTGATAGAAAAGGTCACGCCTAAAAACTCCGGATTCAATCAAGTCCTCAGGATCTTTTGTGGTAGCGGATATAATTCTAACGTTCATCTTTACAGCTGTTGCCCCGGCTTGTCTGAAGTATTCTCCGTCCTGTATGGCACGAAGAAGCTTGATCTGCATTTCAGGAGGAAGGGCTTCTATATCATCCATGAATACGGTCCCGTTGTCCGCCTGTTCCAAATAGCCCCTCTCCGGCTCGCGCCTTGATGTGCCTTCTATACCGAAAAGCTTGCCATCAAATAATTCCGGAGCGATTGCGCCACAATTAACCTTGATATAGGGTTGAACATTTCTGTCGCTATTTTTGTAAATGATACTAGCGATTTTTTCTTTTCCCGTACCATTTTCTCCTGTTATTAAGACATTACAATCGTATTTTGATACCGTAAGAACCTCATCCATAACCTTCTGCATGGCGTTGCTCTCATAGATAAAATCATCCATAAGTGACAGTCTGGCTCCGGCAGACTTCATCATACGGCTCTTCTTACTGATAGGATGAGCAGGATCATCAACCCTGGCAGGGATGGCTTCCTTCGCCTCTTCTATATACGGCATCAATTCCCTTACTATTTCCAAATCGAATGTGTCGTAGGCTTCCAAATACCCGTCAGCACATCTGATATCCAATTGACGGGAAATTGCTTCCGTAATGTATAGTGCAATATTGTAGTTATTTATGAGATTCGCAAAGATAACCGTCCCTCCACTTTTTGTTGCAAGGATATTGATGGTCTCAGCACCTGTAATATCAACACAGTTTAGGGATAAATCGAATCGTTCATCACCACGTATCTTTTCTATGCATTCCAAGGGCCTCAGAATATCCACATAATGGACTTCGGTAAATACCTCCTTTGTTAATAGATCGATACTCTTTCCCTTTACAACAGAATCACTATTTTTATCCAAAAGGCATACTATCTCCGCATCGTCTCTTGCCACCTTTCTAATGGCAAGACCAAACAGTAGATTAGAAAGAAGATTGTTCCCTACCACCAGGAATTTCTTTTTCCCAACCGCTGCGGAGCTAAGTCTGTAAAGTGTACCGGATTCATCCAGGGTATACATCAGCAGTTTAAGGGACAAATCTTCTGGTCTTCTTAGCATGGGCATATGGGGAGTTATTATGGCATGTCCTTCAACTTCAATCTGTCCGTACGCCTTATCTATTGAAATAATCTCCTCTATCTCCAATGGTACAGAAGCCAGCGCTGCAACACAAATGACCTCATCACCCACTTCCAATCCTTTAGGATTTGGATAATCAGGATCAATCTCAGCAACAATTCCATATAGCAAACCACCGGTATCAGTGACCGGATTATGAAGCTTGCCTCGCCTGATTACGATGTCCATAATCTTTTGCTTGATTCTCTGGTCTTCATCTCCGGAACCACCGCCCAGACTCATTTCCTTAAAACTGGTGCCCTCAATATGTATTCGTTTCACGTCCAATCGCATTTCCCCGGGCATCAAATATCTGCTATTGTCAAGCTTCCAGGCCGATGCAGGCAGTACGTGTTTAGGCTCTAAAACTCTCTCTATGCTATAATTGGTCTTCAACGTTTTTTCCTTTGTTTTATTCTACGCTTCAAAATCGGTTCGCACGTTTTTAGGTCGAACATAAATCGGTTCATGATTATTAATTGCATAATAACCCATTTTTTATAGATTTGCAACTTTAATTAACGCATCTCAATATGCTACAATCCAAGGGTACTAAGCTAATTACAACCAAACAGCATTAGTATGGACAAATAAGGACCTATTTTGTGAAGGGAGTATAAAAATGAGCGAGAAAATTACATCAACAATTAGACTAAGAATGTCCGCAAAGGATGCCCATTACGGCGGAAATCTGGTAGACGGAGCACATATGGTTCACCTCTTCGGCGACGTTGCTACAGAACTGCTTATTAAATGCGACGGAGACGAAGGACTTTTTGTAGCCTATGATAACGTCGAATTCTTAGCACCAACATATGCAGGCGACTATATTGAAGCATACGGTGAGATTACAGAAATCGGAAACACATCCAGAAAAATGGTTTTCGAAGCTCGTAAAGTCGTAGTTGCTCGCCCTGACATCAGCGCATCAGCAGCAGACTTCCTGGATGAACCAATAGTAGTAGCAAGAGCATCCGGAACATGTGTTGTACCAAAGGAATGCAAAAGAAAATAGAAGGGCGAATAAGCTTTACATGAGTTTGGCGCCCCTAAGGCGTCCCTAAAGCTTTTATCGAAGATTGGGGAAAATGTTCCTCTTTTTAGCAAAGCAATTTAAAAACGTTCCTTTTTTCCTGTTTTATCGGGAAAGAGGAACGTTTTTTCTATCTAAACTTACGGCCAGGAATAAGTCTTTTACTGAGCTTTGTTGGCTACGATTGTTTTTAGAGATCGTCCACCAG
>CACXFN010000182.1 GCA_902766915.1 uncultured Eubacteriales bacterium | reverse complement strand
TAGAATTGCTGACGATAACGGGCTTCTGCTGATTGATTTGAAGGACCTTAGGTCCATGGTCAATTATGTAGGAGAACACAAAGATGAATATACATTAAACTACGGAAACATCACCCAGCAATCATTGGGCGGAATCGTTAGAGCTATTCTCCCCATAGAGGATCAAGGGGGAAATATGTTCTTTGGCGAACCGGATTTGGATATCATGGATTGGATTCGCCCCGACATTAACGGAAAGGGTATGATTAATGTCCTGGACTCCGTAAAGCTGGTTCAGAGTCCTAAGCTATACTCCATCTTTCTATTATGGATGATGGCAGAATTGTTTGAAAAGCTTCCGGAAGAAGGCGACATGGAAAAACCTAAACTGGTATTCTTCTTCGATGAAGCCCACTTCCTTTTTACCGATATGCCTTCCGTCTTTGTTCAGAAAATTGAGCAAATGGTAAAGCTGATCAGATCCAAGGGAGTTGGAGTTTTCTTTGTAACACAGAATCCTGCAGACATTCCAAATAGTGTATTGGCTCAGCTTAGCAACAAGATTCAGCATGCGCTCAGGGCTTATACACCTGCAGAAATCAAGGCAGTTAAAGCTGCAGCCCAATCCTTTAGGGAGAATGCGAGCTTTAAAACGGAAGACGTAATCATGGAACTTGGAACAGGGGAAGCTCTGGTATCCTTCCTTGATGATGACGGGGTTCCAATGATAACTCAGAGAACATCTATAGTCTGCCCCCAGAGTCTCATGGGACCGGCCAATCCTTTGGTAAGGGAATCCATGATGAATACTGACGGCATGCATAAATATGATACATATATAGATAATGAATCGGCCTATGAGGTCCTTCACGGCCAGGCTCAGGTGGCGGCGGAGGAAGCTCGTCTTGCAGCCGAAAGAGCAGCCTTTGAAAGAGAAAAACTGGAATTCGAAAGACAGAAGGCGAAGGAAGATGAAGCTGCTGCCAAGCAAGCCCTTAAGGCACAGGAAAAGGCAGAGCGAGAAGCCATCAAGGCTCAGGAGAAAGCAGAAAGAGAAGCACAGAAAGCCTACGAAAAAGAACTTAGAGCTCGCGACAGACAGGCTCAGAACGCAGTGGGTTCCGTGGGTAGTACATTGGGAAGAGAATTTGGAAAGATGGTAGGAGACACCATCGGCGGAAGCCTCGGTAAAAAGGTGGGGGGAAATCTTGGTTCCACTTTAGGACGAGGATTCTTTAAAAATCTAATTGGAAGGAAATAATGAGAAAGCTAAGCAGAAGCATTTATTTCAAATGGGGTGTCACAGTATTGGCAGTAGGTGCATTGCTGGTGCTGTTCTATCATATGGTTACAAACTATACGGGATTTAGAAATGGATTGTCTAAACTCATTTCCGTTTTATCACCCTTCCTGTATGGTTTTGTGATGGCTTATTTGCTTGGGCCAATATACAACTTTATAGTTAGAAAAACATTCCATTCAATTAAAGGGGATTCCAAAACAGTCAAACGAGCTCTACTGATATCAAAGGTTATAGCAACTGTTATATCCATGATTATTCTAATTGGAATAGTTGCGGGTATGGTGGCGCTTTTGGTGCCACAGGTAATAGAGAGTATTGGTGTGGTTTCACAAACCCTCCCGGCCAATTTGGAGCATGCCAGTGAACTGTTGGATAAACTCTTGATGAATTTTCAAAATATAGAGATAAAGGAAACTATCCAATCCAGCATGGATGAACTACAGAGTAATTTAATAACATGGGTACAGAATACATTGCTTCCGGGAGTGGGATCCATAATGCAGAGGGTATCCTCCGGGGTTCTGGTAACTATAAAAACATTCCTTAATCTTGTAATCGGATTAATAGCCTGTGCTTACTTCTTAAATGGAAAAGAGAAATTTGTTGCACAGATAAAAAAAGCAATCTGCGCCTTCTTTAGACCGGAGAGATCAAAGGAAATCCTGGAATTTGCTGCTTATACAAATAAAACCTTTGGTGGTTTCATAACCGGTAAGATTATTGACTCAGCCATCATAGGCATTCTCTGCTTCGTGGCAATGACCATATTGAAATTGCCATATCCATTGCTAATAAGCACCATAGTGGGAATCACTAATATCATCCCATTCTTCGGACCCTTCATTGGAGCCATACCATCCATTGCTATCATCGTGCTGATTAGCCCTATTCAGGCACTATGGTTCCTGCTTTTGATTATTGTGCTTCAACAGCTGGACGGAAATATTATCGGTCCCGCCATTCTGGGGAATTCCATTGGAATCGCCAGCTTCTGGGTTATGTTTGCAATTATAATCGGAGGCGGATTCTTTGGCTTCATAGGAATGGTTTTAGGTGTGCCGGTATTTGCAATCATATATTATTATTTAGGTAAATATATGAATAGGCGACTTGTGAAAAAGGGCGTAACCACCAATCTGACAGAATACTATAATTATTCCCAGTATGAATTATCTGCCGATGAAGTTAAGGAAATACAGAAGGTAGAAGAACAAGAAAATGAAGTTAAGCTACAAAAAATAAAGGATAAATTAAAGGGAGCTCGTAATGAAGGAACTGAATAATGTAGATATGTCACAATACACCAGTTTCAGAGCCGGCGGCAAAGTTCGTCGGTTTATTATTGTTGAGAATGCCGAGGAATTGGGAGAGGCCCTTGGGCGGCTGGCTCTTGAGTCAGATAAGGAAAAGATTATTCTGTTGGGAAATGGTTCTAATACACTCTTCGTTTCTCCATTATTCGATGGTACGGTTATTAAACTTGGAGATGGATTTGACTATATTGAAATAGAAAAAGATGATGATAATGCTTCCGAATCCAGAAGTGTGAAGGTCGGTGCAGCAACTCTTCTGTCCCGTCTATCAAAGGCTGTTGGATCGGAAGGCCTTACGGGTCTGGAGTTTGCCTCCGGAATCCCCGGAAGTGTAGGTGGAGCGGTATTTATGAATGCCGGAGCATATGAGGGTGAAATCAAGGATACGCTTAAAAGCGTAACCGTCTTGGCCCGAAAAGAAGCCGATGCAGTGTCTTCTAAAAACGAAGAGGCCGATGCTGCATCTTCTGAAAATAAAGCGTCCGAGGCTGCGCAGGGATTCGAAGTGAAGACCTACCCGGTAGAGGATCTAAACATGAGCTATAGGCATACTCTCCTCATGGAAACAGGGGATATTGTTTTAGAAGCGGAATTCTGCCTTCCCAAGGGGAATAAGGAGGAAATCAATGCCAAGATGAAAGACTTTACGGAGAGAAGAACCTCCAAACAACCCCTGGAATACCCAAGTGCAGGAAGTTTCTTTAAAAGACCTGTGGGACACTTTGCCGGAAAACTCATAGAAGACGCAGGGCTGAAAGGCTTCAGTGTGGGAGGCGCTCAGGTAAGTGAAAAGCACGCAGGATTCTTGATCAACAAAGGGAATGCAACCCCGGAAGATATAATGGAACTGATGGAATCGGTTCAGAAAAAGGTTAAAGAGGACTTCGGCGTGGACCTGGAGCCGGAAGTAAGGATTATACGTTGAAATGACTGAAACTATTAAAAAAGACAATTTAGAAACCAATATGGAGGTCGTGATACTTACAGGCCTTTCCGGTGCGGGGAAAACCAAGGCCATCGATTGGTTTGAAGACAGGGGATATTATTGTGTGGATAATATGCCGCCATCCCTTATTCCAGACTTCATAAACCTGGCTATTAATTCCAAAAAGAAAATGAACCAGGCTGCCTTTGTAGTTGATGTAAGGGGCGGAGAATTCTTTGATGATTTAAAGGAATGCATACAGGGTTTAAAGAGTCGTGAGGATATCGACTGTAAGGTCCTATTCATCGAAGCTTCTGATAGAACCCTAGTTAAGCGATATAATGAAACCAGAAGGAACCACCCTTTGGCAGAAGGTCCAACAACAAAGGACGTGATTATGCTTGAAAGGGAGAGACTGATGGAAATTCGGGACATGTCGGATTTCATAATCGATACCACGGACCTAAAGGTAAATGAACTACAAATCGAAATTGGTAGAATTTTCAGCGAGGGTGGAAATAGTACATTTGCGATAAATATAGCTTCCTTTGGATATAAGCGGGGTATGCCCACAGAGGCGGATTTGGTATTCGATATGAGATTCATCCCAAATCCATACTATGTTCCGTCCCTAAAAAGACTAACCGGAAACAATAAGAAGGTTTACAGTTATGTTTTCAAGCAATCCGTGGCTGAAAAATTTGTTGGTGACCTTCTGAATCTATTGGAAGACCTGATTCCCAGCTATATTAAGGAGGGAAAGCAGCATCTAAATCTGGCCTTTGGATGTACGGGCGGACAGCATCGCTCCGTTGCCATGGCAGACAGAATGGCGAAGGAATTAAGGGATAGGGGATATCGCATAACCCTTGAACATAGAGACCTTTAGTGATACAATTTAGTTGGACATTCCTGCCGGGAATTGGACTGCTCGGCAGGCTATTATTTATATCAGGGTGCAAACAAAACGTGAAATATAATCTTGATATGTAATCTTGATACATAATTATGTATTTGTTTGTGCCTGGAAAGAGTGAGGAGAATCTTATGGAAAAACTAATTATCAGTGCTTGTATTTGTGGTGCGGAAGTAACTAAGGAGCAGAATCCTGCAGTACCATACACAGTAGAAGAAATCGTTAGAGAAGCCAAGTCCGCATATGATGCAGGCGCAGCACTTATTCATCTCCATGTTAGATGGGATGATGGAACACCAACCCAGGATAAGGGCAGATTCCAGGAATGCATCGATGCCATTAGAAAGGAATGCCCGGATGTAATTATCCAGCCTTCCACAGGTGGTGCAGTAGGAATGACAGATTTGGAGAGACTCCAGTCTACAGAGGTTGTACCTACACCGGAAATGGCCACCTTGGATTGTGGAACCTGCAATTTTGGTGGAGACGAAGTATTTGTAAATACAGATACTACAATAGAGAACTTTGCCAAGATTTTGAAGGAAAGAGGAATCAAGCCTGAACTGGAAGTTTTCGATAAGGGTATGATTGACCTTGCGCTAAAGGTAGCAGATAGAAAGGGTCTCTTAGTGCACCCGCTTCACTGGGACTTCGTTCTGGGTGTGCAGATGAGTGCCACCATCAGGGATTTGGTATATATGGCAGAGTCCATTCCACAGGGATCCACATGGACAGCAACAGGATTGGGAAAGAATGCATGGCATATTGCTGCAGCAACCATCTCCATGGGCGGTCATGTAAGAGTTGGATTTGAAGACAACCTCTATATGGAAAAGGGCGTCTTGGCAAAGAGTAATGGTGAAATGGTTGCCAAGGTGGTGGAAATCGCCAAACTTCTTGGTCGTGAAATAGCAACACCTGACGAAGCAAGAGAAATCCTTTCTCTTCCGCCTAGAAAATAAGCATAAATCGTAAATAACCTCAGTTAAAGAGATGCCAAGAGAGGATAATTCTTTGCTGAGTTATCCTCTTTTATATTTTTTGGAAAAAATCCAAATAACAAGCATTAAACGAGTGTTAAAACACAAGCATTAAACGAGTGTTAAAACACAAGCATTAAAACAAAACAAGCACTAAACAACGGTATAAAAATGAGTTTTGCATCAGATGTTAAAAATGAATTGGCAAGGACCGAGCCGGAAAAAACTTGCTGTCAATTGGCAGAGATATCCGGATTCTTTAGGGTGGCAGGGACGGCAACCTTCTTCGGAGGAGGGCGCTTCGGTATAATCGCAACCACAGGAAGCCCCGCAATAGCTAGACATTATAAAAGGCTAATCAAGGATTATTTTGGCGACAGCATAGACATGGAAATCCAGGTGCAGGAAAGGGAGCTTTTTGGAAGAGACAGAAGGTACAGGCTAACTGTAGACCATGAGGGTGCAGGAGAGGAAATCCTAAGGGAAACCGGGCTCCTGATGGTTAAGAAGGGACAGAATTACCTGACAGATGGCATATATGAAGGGTTGATTAAGTCCAAATGCTGTAAGAAATCCTATCTAAGAGGCATGTTCCTGGGGGCAGGAACTATTTCAGACCCTAAAAAAAGCTATCATTTCGAGATAGTATGTGATACGGAAATATTGGCAAAGGACCTGCAGAAACTCATAAATAGTTTCGTGGATCTGTCATGCAATATATCAAAAAGAAGAAACAAGTATATAGTATACATAAAAAATTCATCTTATATTCGGGACACGTTGGCTATTATGGGAGCGCATACCTATGTTTTGACCTTGGATAATACCATGATAGAAAAAGAAATAAAAGAGGACGCTATTCGCTTAATAAATTGCGATACTGCAAATATGGATAGGACTCTGGATGCTGCTCAGGAGCAGGTGAGAGTCATAAAAGCGTTGAAAAACAGCGGTAAATATGACTCTATGCCCCCTAAGCTAAAGGAGATTGCGGAACTTAGACTGGCAAATCCTGAGGCGAGCCTGGCGCAATTAGGGGAACAGTTAAATCCGCCACTAAAGAAATCCGGCGTAAATAACAGAATAAAAAGAATATTTGAACTTGCACGAAATTAACCACTGTATTATAATTAACGACATAGTATCTTTATCGAAAAGAGAGAAAGAGATTATGATTAAAGATGCACAATATCGCATCAAAGAAAGCCAAATGCAGAGCTGAATTGGGATGTGCAATTACTTCTATTATTATATCCTACCCTTATAATATTAGACAAAAATGCATTATTCCTGATTTAGTTTTGTCGAAGTTATTTATTCCATTATGAAGGAGGTGCCTATGGAATTACAGATTCAAGACCTTGTTTCCTCAATCCGTAAAGAAGGTTTAGAGGTGGCAAATGCCGAAGCGGAATCTATTATTGCTGAAGCAAAGAAAAAGGCCGAATCGATAGTTAATGGTGCAAAGGCTGAGGCACAGCAGTATAAAGATGCTGCAGAGAAGGAAATCAACATACTCAAGGAAAGTGCTGAAGTCAGTGCAGAGCAGGCGAAGAGAGACGCTGTGCTCGCATTCAAGACAG
>CACXFN010000181.1 GCA_902766915.1 uncultured Eubacteriales bacterium | reverse complement strand
ACAGTTTCTACCGGCTCTTCAATAATCCCTTCGGTAGCAGTTTCTTCTTCCCCTGTTAATTCTTCTACCTCATCTGTCTCACTAAGAACCTCTACCGGCTCCAATACTTCATCTACAAACTCCCCCTCCCCGAAGGGATGGTCAGAATCTGGATCGGCTTCGCTCTCCCCATCCGTCGCAGGCTGCTGGGTATGATTATTCTTTTTCTGGGCAACTGCCTCAAAAGCCTTCATATCAGCCTTGCTGTTTTGTGAAACAGGTCTTGGCCTGGAGTAATTGGGACCATCACTCTCTTCCTGAATTCTTTTTCTTAGTCTTTCATATTCTTCATCAAGCAATGCCTGGAATTCTGCACTTTTTTGATTGAATGTATAGAACTTATCTCTTCCCTTTCCACTTGATGTTGCCACCGGTTTTCTTTCCACGCTGGATGCTTCCTGGATATCCTTCTGGAAATCCTCAATAGCAGTGTTTCTGGAAAGGCCACCTGTTGCCCTTGATGGACGGGCAGTATATGAAGATGAAGAGGTGTATTGCGACTCTCCGTAGGGCTGTACGCCCTGAGACGGATTGGCAGACTTAGGCTTTACTGTAACATTGCTGACCCCAGTATCTTCAAACTCTCTATCCTTCATATAGTCTGAATAGTCGTCATTATCTATGCCGGAATTACCCTTAGATCTTCCGGGTCCTTGATAATAATCGTCATTTCTATAGTAGTCATCATCTCTATCAAAGCGCGCAAATTGCTCCAACTTGCCAAAAATCCCGGCTACTCCGGCAACAAATCTCTTCCCAAATGAATTCTGCTTGGCTGCATAGTCGGAATAATCGTCATCATTGAAGGTATCCGTAGAACCCTCCGGCAGTTCTCCCGTAAATGTTCCCGGTGGAAATTCTCCCGTATAAAATGGGCTGTCAAATTCTCCTGTGGCATATTCATAATCATCTACAGGAAATTCTCCTGTGGCAAACGTATTCCTTTTAAATTCAGGCTGGAAGTCTTGTTGGAAATCCTGCTGGAATTCAGGTTGGAAATCAGGTTGGAATCCCGCTTGCTCCATATCTACCTTTTCTACAACAAATGTATTAGATTCTCCTCTGCTTGCAGAAAAAATACTTTGCCCATAACTGAAGCCTCCCGCAGGTTCTTCTATTCTGGTGTTCCTACGTTCACGTTCTTCGCGGCGTTCCTTGTCCATTCTGTAAGTTGCACCGGGAGACTCTTTCTTTTTATCCGGCTTTTTATTATTAGACTTAGCCATATCGCCGAATAAGTCTTCCTCTGTCAAGTCTCTTGATTCAGGAATAGGCGCATAAGCAGTTTCCTCGTTGCGGAAAAACACAGAGCCTTCTTTGAATCCTCCGCCATCTCTTCTATCCACCCTATCAACCAGGGTCTCATATTGTTTGCGGTCTCTGGAGTCCATAACGGATGACCAATTCAATGCAGCATCGCTTTTCTTCGGCTTATCTGCATCGGGAAATCCATCCAAATCCCAGCTGATTTCATGCACATGGTAGTCGCTTCCCGACTCCTCAGTCACAAATCCCGTCTCTATTCTGGTTCCACAATTACTGCAGAATTCGTCTCCATCATTTAACAATCTTCCGCACTTTTTACAATACATTATTTTTGTTACCTCCTAAGTGGCTCGGAGCCATATAATCAAGCAAAATTGCTTTTGCTATTTGTACGTAAACATACTTCATATATTATACAATAAAGGTGAATATGATGCAAATAAATGTTGTAATTACAATGAAAAGAGGAACTTTTAAGGTCAAAATTAGTTTACAAAAATGATTGCGTTCTTTCCTCATTTAGTAGAAAAAAAGAACGGCGTTTAAAAACACCGTCCCTCTTACTTGTTTCCTGATAAATACTGTTTCTAATCGTCGTCGCTCTATAATTAGTCCATGTTGTATTTGCTCTTGAACTTTTCAACACGGCCGCCACGATTGACGAACTTCTGCTGTCCTGTAAAGAATGGGTGGCATGCCGAGCAAACATCAAGTCTCATCTCGGACTTTGTTGATTT
>CACXFN010000180.1 GCA_902766915.1 uncultured Eubacteriales bacterium | reverse complement strand
TAGGCGAAGGGGACAAGTTGCTCCTTGTTACTAGTTGTATATATGTCCCATATCAGAGATTTCGGTTTATGGATTTGGCTATTGAGAATGGGTTTGAGGTTGATTGTATTGGTGCAGATCCGGTTGATGATTTCTCCCTAAGTAAACCCAGCAACTACTTGCAGGAGGTTAAGGCTACCATTGATGTGATATATGATTTAGTATGTAAATACCACAAGCCATATCACTTGCATGAAAAAACCCGCTAAGCGGGCTTAAAACTTCTTGTTAATTCCTGCATCTTTCATAATTTGGTTCGGCTGTGTATCGCGATTTATTGGTTCCATCTACCGTGACATGCTTATTGGTAATCGGGCTAAACCAAATGTCATGGTCGCCTTTTCCGTGTCTAACAAAAGTACACCCTTTTGCTTTAAGTTGTTTTAAAACCTCTTTTTCGTAACTAGCCATTATGCATATAGCCTTTCTTGCTTTTCGGCGTGACAAATAATAGATGCAGCCTTAGCAAGACCGTTTAATTCTAAAAGCTCAGGTACGGCATATTTTACCCTTTCGAGAAGTGCATCAAAAGATCCTGACTCCAAAACGAGACCAGGGATATCTTCGCTTGTAGCAATCCACACCTGTGCGTCATTGTCCCATAGTAAATCGATAATATATTTCATAATACAATCCCTCCGTTATGAATAAGAATATGCAGAATAATTGTAATCTATTCCGATTATATATAAAACCTCATCTGCTTTATACCCTATAAAATCGTTTTATGCCACTATCAAATCGGTACACCCACATTTTTCTCATCATTATGTATTGTTAGTTTATCTAGCTTGAAAATTTAATCTGAAATATTCAATTGTCTCAAACCCTGTTCTTTGGGCTGTGAGAAATGTTGTTTATACGAGTCATAAACCTCTCTAATCACTGGGCCATTTTCCCTTTTCATAAAAATAATGACTCGCACACCAACGATAATTACTTATTATCATTGGTATTTTATCATATTTTGCTCGGAATTTTTATGATTTTTCGCAAGGCGAACCAGAATGTAGTCAGTCTCTCGGAGGCTGAATACCAGGAGCTTGAGAAGGCAAGAAGGAATAATGCGTATCTTGCTAAACTAGATCGCGCAAATGAACAAATTGCTGTGGGAAAAACCATTACCAAGACAATGGAAGAACTGGAGGTAATGGCTAAATAATGAGCAATATCACATTTGCCGATGAGGGCTGGGAAGAATATCTATACTGGCAGCAAAAAGACAAGAAAACCCTGAAGAAAATAAATGATTTGCTGAAAAGTATCGATCGTGATGGCGCACTAATAGTAGTGACCTCAAAATTGACGGAGGGATACGCAGTAAAGTATAATGTCCTTGGGAGCAATATGCTGGATATAATCAGATGACTTGTTTATGCTTAAGGAGGATGAAATGAAGAAGATCTGTTTAAGGGTAAAAGCATCAGCCGTTGTTTTGATACTTTTTTTAGTGCTTACATCCATTCCGATGATAGCACTTGCCGATACCACGATGACAAAAAATAACGTTAGAATATCTGGTCAAGATAGGTATGGTACATCATATGCTGTAGCTGATGAGGTGTATAAGGCTACTGGTAAGTTTGATAATGTTGTAGTTGCTTACGGTGGGAACTTTCCTGATGCATTATCTGGTGGATACCTTTCAAAAGTAAAGAATGCACCGCTTATTCTAATTGATCCCAATCAGGAAGCAAAAGTTCTTTCGTATATTAAGAATAATATGAAACCAAGTGGCACAGTTTATCTTCTGGGTGGAGCAGGAGTCGTTAGAAGCAACTTTGAAACTGCACTAAAAACTCAAGGTTATAAAGCGAAAAGGCTTGCCGGACAGGGAAGATTTGATACAAATCTCGAGATACTAAAGGAAGCTGTTAAACCGGGAGAAGAAATCCTTGTTGCATCTGGTGCAAATTATCCAGACAGTCTTTCCGGATCTGCTGTTGGAAAGGGCATGCTTCTTGTTGGTAAGACTCTAACCGAGGCACAGAAGAACTGGATTAAAAATAATGGAACAAAGAAGTTTTATATCCTTGGTGGAAATGCTGCAGTATCACCTACGGTAGAATCAGAACTTAAAGCAATGGGAACGGTAGAAAGAATCGGTGGGGCTAACAGATATGATACCTCACGTAAGGTTGCTGATAGATTTTTCCCGAAAGCAAAGAAGGTTGCACTCGTAAGTGGAAAGAACTTCCCGGACGGACTATCTGGTGCGCCAATAGCCATGATTAATAATGCACCTATTATTCTTGTTGCAGACGGTTCAACCAATTATGCAAAGGATTATGTTGTTAAAAACGAGATAACGATAAGTATAACCATAGGTGGAACCAGTGCAGTATCCGTAACCACAGTTAACAATGTTATGGTATACGTTGCACCAACCAAGCCGGATCCAAAGCCGACACCAGAACCCGAGCCAGAACCTGAACCCGAACCCGAACCCGTACATGTACATTCCTGGGGAGAATGGACTTACAATAGAACTGATGAAGAATACGACTATTACGAGCGAGCATGCAGTGGGTGTAATGAAACTGACGAACGTACAGAAATTCACACTCATACCTGGGGTGCTTGGAGTGGAGGCACAGGAGGTAGCAAGAGCCATACTTTTTATTTGCGAAACTGTACTGTGTGTGCTAAAGAAGAAAGGGTAGTAGTGGAAGATGGTTGGTTCCCTGAAACGGCAAAAAGGATACAAGAAAGATGCAGAATAGTTAAAGCTGGAGAGGATAGTATATTTGCTTATACTAATCAAGAAACCAACTACTCCGGTAGCGGCGTCATGTCAATATATGTAGACGGTGTTTTCAAAGGCAACGATGAAATCGACATTGAAGCAGAACCAGGAGTACATACAATCAGTGTTTATTTAGACGGAGCAATTCTCTACACAAAAGAAGAAAACGTATTAGAAGTACATATTCACCATTGGAATGAGAGCTGGGTGGAAAAGACAGAGAATGGACTTGACTACATCAGGCGGATTTGTTATGCATGCGGACTTGATGAAACAATTACTGTTCCGCACGAAAGCGATTCTGATGAATAGCCT
>CACXFN010000179.1 GCA_902766915.1 uncultured Eubacteriales bacterium | reverse complement strand
TTGTTCCTGAAAACCATGAAATCTATGAGTTCTGTCCGGTACAGCATCCTGCGAATAAGGATGTTGATATTGTTACAACTCATTTTGACTATCACAAATTGGAAAAGAACCTATTAAAGCTGGATATTCTTGGCCATACAGGACCATCTATGTTCAGGCATTTATATGATATGACGGGTATCAATCCTATGACCGTGGATATTACGGATAGAAAGGTATTGAGTATCTTTAACAGTATTGAGGCCTTGGAAATAAAGGATCCGGAGTATAGCTATACGGATGGGACCTTTGGTATACCTGAATTTGGGACATCCTTCGTTCGTGGGATGCTGAGAGAAATAAAGCCCAGATACATTGGTGATTTGGTAAGAATAGCCGGGTTCTCACATGGTACTGATGTGTGGACTAATAACGCCCAGGACTATGTCAACCAAGGTATAGCATCCATGAATGAGGTGATATCCACCAGAGACGATATAATGAATTACCTAATTCTAAAGGGATTGGAGAATAAGCAGGCATTCGACATTATGGAGGATGTGAGAAAAAATAGACCGCTGAAGGATGATCAGATTAAAACCATGAAGGATCATGGCGTTCCTGATTGGTATATAGAGTCCTGTAAAAAAATCCAATACATGTTCCCTCGCGCTCATGCCGCAGCCTACGTTATGACTTCAATGAGGATGGCTTGGTATAAGGTTCATTACCCCAGGGAGTTTTATGCTGCACATTTCACTGCATCCATTGATGGATTTGAAACTGCCACTATAATGATGGGTCAGGGAGCCTGCGATGAGGCTGTAAGAAGAATAACATCCAGGGGTGAAAAAGACCCTGAATATGAGCAAAAGGATAAGAAAACGAAGCCTGTATTTGAAGCGGCCTATGAAATGTATGCAAGGGGATTTAAGTTTAGACTTCCGATTCTGGGGAAATCTCTTGCTACAAGGTTTACTGTTTATGAAGGAGATGTTCTGCTTCCCTATGTTGCCATAGAGGGTGTAGGTCCAAATGCAGCGATCGATCTCTATGAAGCATATGAGAAAAGACCTTTTGCGACTGTTGAGGATGCTACAAATAGGGTGAAAATCAATAAAACCGCCGTTGAGGCACTTCGTTCCTATGGTGTGTTTTCAGGATTGCCGGAAACAGATCAAATATCTTTCTTTGGTTCTCTATAATTGTTAAATGTTATTCAGAGATTTTATAACAGTTAAAAAAAGAAATGAATCAACCAAAGTATTTATTAAAGATATAATCCTAATCGAGAGACGATACAGAAAGATTTTTCTAATGACCTCAGAACGAATGGTGGAATATTATGAGAAACTCGTATATATAGAACCATTACTTGGAGAGAATTTTTTCCAAGTTATCGATGGATGCTTCATCAATTTAGAGAAGGTCATTAGTGCCAGGGACGGTTTGATTTATTTTGAAAATGGGTATAAGTTGCAATTGTCGGAACGAGGCTTTGTAAAAGCAAAACGAAACCACTACGCATATACCCGCCTCCGACAACTCAGAAGTGCTGCAGAGGTAGTCCTAAAAAACTAGAATGAAAATAATTACTGAAAAAACACTTGCGTTTGCTCTGTACAAGTTTTAAAATGACCCTTAGCGGTTTTTAACCGCTTTATTATTGTTCAATATTTTTAGCTATATTTATGAAGGGAGATAAGCTATTATGAAATTTTTTAAGGAATTCAAGGAATTTATCACAAAGGGCGACATGATGAGCATGGCTGTCGGTATCATAATCGGCGGAGCTTTCAGCGCGATTATCGGATCATTGGTAACTGATGTTCTGGGTCCAATAATTGGGTTGTTCTTAGGGGGAGTTGACTTTTCTACGATGAGCGTTGGAATCAAGGATGCCCAAATCATGATTGGTAATTTCATTCAAGCAATAATCACATTTTTAATCACTGCGCTTGTAATCTTCATTATGATGAAGCAGTTTAACAAGATGAAAAAGGAAGAACCTGCACCGGAGCCATCCGATGAGGTGAAACTCCTTACAGAAATCAGAGATTCCTTGGCAAAATAATTGACATAAAGTTTTGAATGTGTTAATATTTCAAGGTCAAATAGTTCTATTGCTGAAGAGTGGGTTCGCCCACTCTTCAAATTTTGTAGGGGTATTTTATGGGCAAAAATAAGATTCTTGATATTACAAATGAGATAATGGATGAATTCCTTCAAAGGGAGGAAGGAAAGGATTTGTACCTTTACCATACCGAGTTCGTGAAAGAGGGGCCGGATAGAATACTTAGAGTCTATATCGATAAGAAAAATTCAGAATTAGGCCTTAATCAAAATAATGAAACCTATGTAAGCACAGAGGATTGCGAAAAAGTTAGTAGATATCTATCTGATGAATTAGATAAGAATGATCCAACACAGGACAATTACATTTTGGAAGTGAGTTCTCCGGGACTGGATAGAGTGCTTGTCACAGAGGAACATTTCAAACGATATATAGGGGAATTGGTAGAAGTTAGCTTATATAAGGAATTAGAGGGATTCCCCAAGGGAACAAAAAAAATACAAGGTGTTCTTAAATCATATAATGATGGAGATATTGAGATTGAAATCCATGACACCTTAATTATTAAATCGAAAGATATCGCCAAAGTTAATTTGGCAGTAGTTATATAACCGGTTATGTATTTTGGAGGTAATAAAAATGGATAACCTGCAGCTCATAGAAGCACTGGACTTGTTAGAAGAAGAAAAAAGAATATCTAAGGAGGAAATCTTAGAGGCATTGGAAGCTGCAATGCTAGCCGCCTATAAGAAAAACTATTACCCGAACAGCGGGAAAAAAGATAGGGAAAAGAATAAGGAAAAGAATAAGGATAAGGAACCAAGTAAAGATATCAATAATGTTAGAATCAATATTGATAGGCATACAGGTGAGATAACTATTATTGCCACTATGACGATTGTGGAAGAAGTGGTAGATGATAAAACAGAAGTTAGCTTGGCCTATGCGCAGCAAATAGACCCGAGATTTGAAGTGGGTGATACCATCGATTTCCAGATTCCAAGTGATAATTTTAAAAGAACCGCCGCACATTCAGCTAAGACCATATTGAGACAAAAGCTTAGAGAGAGCGAGCGCAGCAAAATATACGAAGATTTTAAAGATCGACAGGGAGAACTGGTTACAGGAATTGTTCAGAGAAAGAGTAACAGAACAATCTTTGTTGATGTTGGTAGAACCGACGGAATTCTCCCGGCAAAGGAGCAGGTGCCAGGAGAAAACTTCAATGTTCATGATAGAATCAAGGCCTATATCATGGAAGTAAAACGCGCTGATTCCGGAAATACAAAGAGTGAAACTGGATCACAGGTATTCCTATCAAGATCTCATCCGGGATTCGTAAGAAAACTATTTGAGATGGAGGTTCCTGAAATCCAGGAGGGAAT
>CACXFN010000178.1 GCA_902766915.1 uncultured Eubacteriales bacterium | reverse complement strand
TCATCAGCACGAGAAAGAAGGTCATTTATGCTTCCAAATTGTTTGAGGAGATTGATGCCCGTTTTTTCTCCAACCCCTGGTATTCCAGGAATATTATCGGATTGGTCGCCCATCAATCCTTTTAAATCAATAAATTGCTCTGGAGTTAGTTCATATCGCTCCAGCATCTGATCTCTATCATAGAGGTCAAATTCCGATATACCCTTACGAGTTATTAAAACCTTTATTTTATCACTGGCAAGCTGAAGCGCATCTTTATCACCGGTTATTATTAATGGACTTAGCCCCATTGCCTCACTCTTTTTAGCAAGGGTTCCAATAATATCATCTGCTTCATAACCTTCTAACGAAAGGTTCTTTATTCTCTTTGCATCAAGGATTTCTTTCATAATAGGAATTTGCATAGCAAGTTCCATGGGCATTTTCTTTCTACCGGCCTTATACTCATCATATTCTTTATGCCTAAATGTCGGTGCCTTTAAATCCCAACATACTGCCATATATTCCGGTTCGTAATCCCGTTCAATCTTAGTGAGCATATTCAAAAACCCATAGATGGCTTGGGTGTAAATCCCCTCCTTAGTCATCATAGGCCTTTGCATGGCATAGTATGCTCTGTTAATTAGGCTATTACCATCAATAATGATTATTTTTCCGTCCATTTTTTCCACCATCTATTTTTTATTGGACTATATGTTGTCCAACCAAATCGTAGTCAAAGGCATCAAGGATTTCCACTTTTACAATGTCTCCCGGAATAAGTTCTGAAAAAGATGTAAATATAACACCATTATCAATCTCAGGAGCATCATATCTGGTTCTTCCTAAATATGATATTTGCTTAATGCCATTAATATATTCATCTTGTTCAATGGAGTCAACCATTACCTCCATAACTTTTCCAATGAATTTTTTATTATTGTTTAGAGAAATATCAATTTGTCTCCGCATTAATGCATCTAATCTCTGTTCTTTAGTGGTTTCATCAATTTGATCCACCCTATTACCGGCCACTGTTCCTTCCTCTTTTGAATACATAAATGCACCCATTCTATTGAATTTCATATCTTCAACAAGGTCTAATAGGTCCTGGAAATCCTCATGGCTTTCACCGGGGAATCCTACAATCATAGTGGTTCTAATTGCAATATCAGGGATTTTATTTCTAAGTCTACTTATAACATCTCTAATTGACTTATTATTTGAATTACGATGCATTTCTTTTAGCACTTTATCCGAGCCATGCTGAATTGGAATATCTATATACTTACAAATCTTTTCCTCATTTGCTATGACCTCAATTAGTTCATCAGTGATTCTATCATCGTAACAATACATGAGTCTAATCCACTTAATACCATCTACTTTGACAAGTTCCTTCAATAATTCAGGCAGCATATACTTACCATAAAGATCTTTGCCATAATATGCCACATCTTGAGCAATAAGTATAAGTTCCTTACAACCTGCCTTTGATAGTTCTTTGGCTTCAGCAATAATATCTTCCATTCTTTTACTGCGATATTTGCCACGAATAAACGGAATAGCGCAGTATGAACATCTGTTATTACAACCCTCCGCGATTTTTATGGTTGATGTGTATGGTATACCCTTATATCGCCTGATGGTTTTTTCCAAATAATCCATATTGCAGGAATCCGTAAATACTCTATTTTGGTCAGTGGAATCTGATTCTTTATCTATCTTACCTAAGATATTTGCGATATTTGCATATTGTTCTACACCAATAAAACAATCTGCCTCAGGCAATTCCTTTGATAACTCCTCGCCATATCTTTGAGCCAAACAACCTGAAACTACAAGTTTGGCTGAACCATTTTTACGTTCAGCCATTTCAAAAATTTTATCTATAGATTCTTTTTTTGCATCTTCAATAAATCCGCAGGTGTTAACAATTATAAAATCCGCTTCATCGGGACTATCAACTTCCTGATATCCATTTTCCAGTAATATGCCTGCTGCGTATTCACTGTCATTGATATTCTTAGGACAACCTAAGGTTTCGATATAAAACTTCTCTTTCATCACTTATTATCCATATCATCCCAAAGATCTTGAATCATTTTACTGTTTTTAGCGTCATATATTTCTTCCGTATACCTGCTACTCGGATTGTTAACATTGGAGTCAGGACTCTCTTCTTCCTCATATGAGTCAATATCTGAAGCTGTATCACTTGCATCTACTGCTTCATCTTCTGTATAATCAGGCTCTTCATTATATGAAGTAGCAAGTACCTGTCTTGGTTTGCTTCCTTCAGCAGGACCAATAATACCTCTTGCTTCCATTTCATCAATTATGTTGGCCGCTCTATTGTATCCTATTCTAAACCTTCTCTGAATAAGGGAAGTGGAGGCCTTACCCGCACCAATAACATATTCCACTGCCTCATCGAACAGTTCATCTTTATAATCGGAACCACCTTGAACATTGCCTCTGTTAATGGTCTCCATAACCTCATCGGAATACTCCGCATCTTGTTGATTCTTAACAAAGTCAATTACCCTATGTATTTCTTCATCACTTATGAAGCAACCCTGTACTCTAATTGGTTTTCCCATTCCAAGCGGGTTATAGAGCATATCACCCTTACCAACAAGTTTCTCCGCGCCGCCCATATCGAGAATTGTTCTGGAGTCAAATTGAGACGCAACAGCAAAGGCAATTCTTGATGGGATATTGGCCTTTATAACACCAGTAATAACATCTACAGACGGACGCTGTGTGGCAACTATTAAATGCATACCTGCAGCCCTAGCAAGCTGTGCCAAACGAGTTATTGATTCCTCTACCTGTGATGGTGCAGCCATCATCAAATCAGCCAATTCATCTATAATGATAACGATCTGTGGGAGTATTTCCTCGCCCCTTGCTTTTAATTGCTCATTATAAGATTTTAAATCTCTTACATGATTATCGGCGAACAATTTATATCTATTGGTCATCTCTGCCACAGCCCAGTTAAGAGCAGCTGCTGCCTTTGTGGCTTCTGTAACAACCGGTATCAGAAGATGTGGAATACCATTATAATCACCTAGTTCAACAACCTTAGGATCTATTAAAACAAATTTTACCTCATCCGGATTTGCTTTATATAGTATACTTGTAATAATACTATTAATGCATACACTCTTTCCGGAGCCTGTGGAACCTGCAATCAATAGATGTGGCATGCTCTTTAGGTCAGCAACAATAGCTTTTCCGGCAATATCGCGACCTACACCAAAAGCTATTTTAGATTCAGCCTTTTTAAATTCCTTGCTGTCAATAAGTTCCCTAATGGTAACCATATTAACATTATCGTTTTCGACTTCAATTCCGACTGCAGCCTTTCCTGGGATAGGTGCTTCGATTCTTATGCTTCTGGCTCTTAGATTTAATGCTATGTCGTCCGCCAGGCTTACGATTTTATTTACTTTTACGCCTACATTGGGCTGTATCTCATATCTGGTAACCGCAGGACCTTGCGTAACCTGAATAACCTTTGCATCAACATTAAAACTGTTAAGGGTTCTTTCCAAGAGTTCCGCTTTATCTTTTAATTCGGAATTTGTCTTGGTTAAATCTGTTTCACTCCTGACGTACTTAAGCAAATCCGGAGTGGGATATTTATATTTTTTTGTTCTCTTTACTTTATTGAAATCAGATTCATTAAGTACGGCATTTTCAGCTTCTTTGTTAGTTATTTTTTCAAGCTTATTACCGGAGATGTCATCTTGAGTCTTATCACTTTTAACACTGCTTTTAACCCTATTATCTTTACTTGTATTATCTAAAAATGGATTAATCTTTACCTGTTCTTCAGCAGTATTAGTCAAATCCTGCTTTCCTGTGGCAGGCTTATTCTTTTCACTATTTCCGGATGTTTTTTTTGTAATAATTCCATCTGATCTGGAATCATAATCCTCTTCTCCCAGACCAAAGCCCCTTTTTGCAACTCGGATTGGCTCAATTCCCAGTCTGCTTGAATTAAGATCCCTTTCAAAATTAAACTCGCTTGTATCAGGTTCAGGATTTAATTCGTTATTAACAGCGGAAACAATTCTCTCTGTTCTTTCATCAAAGGGAATTCCTTTATCGAATTTAGTGGAATCATATTCATCCAAAGCATCATGTCCGAGAGGAACAATATGTACATTGTCCAAGAAGCCTTTTTTTGTTTCGCCATTTATTTCTTTGGCATTTTTCTCTTTTGTCTCTTGTCTTCTTCTCTTTTGATCTTCTTTTATTTCATTAATACGTCTTTTATTCTCTCTAATCCGCTCTTCTTCCAATTTGCGTTCTTCTTTTTCTTTTTCTAATTCCTGTTTGTATTCGCTCTTTGCTATTTTTCTTTCCTGATTTTTAATTCTGATTTGATTAATCAGCTTCTTGGCCGGAGTATCCTTTAACAAAATAAATGTAGCCAAAATAGCAACACCTATGGAAATACAATATAATCCTATTTTCCCAAGATACTTAACCAAAAATGAACCGAGGCCCATTCCAAAGAGACCACCACTCTTTAATTCAACGCCCTTTTCAAAAAAATCCTTTGGATTAAATACTATTTTCTGCGGATCAATAAACCTTCCGGAATTGGCAATACAGAGCATTAAAAGGATTACGACACCAATAGCAAAAGAGAATGTATTAAACTTAACAGTTTTGTCTGCAATCATAAGTATACCGGCAATTATCAGGAAAAACGGGAAAACAATTCCTATGTGTCCCATAGTCCCTTTTAAGTATTCTCCAATAATATTTCCGAATTGCCCGGCAGCCTGAAATTCCACTGCAGCAAAAAGAAACACACCCAAAACAATGAATATTAACCCAGCAATTATCTTCATACTGCGGTCATCATTGGATTGAATCTGTTTCTTGCCGTTTGAGGCCACTTCCTGTCGAGTGGAAGTAGCGCTCTTTGTATTCCTATTTGTTTTTGTATTTTTGGAAACAGTCTTCCCGTTTCCCTTTTTTGTTTCTTTTTTAGTTGCCACGTTATCCCCTTTAATTAAATCTAATCCCCTGATTTAATACTTATTTAAAATCAATATATCCCTTATAAGCTAATGCTTCAGCGCATAGGATTGCACCACCTGCAGCTCCCCTAACTGTATTGTGAGCCAATCCTATAAATTTAAAGTCATAAATCTTGTCTTCCCTTACTCTTCCAACAGATACCCCAAATCCATTTTCATAATCTACATCCAATTTAACCTGGGGTCTATTGTCTTCTTCCAAATACTGAATGAAAGGTTTTGGTGCATTTGGTAAGTCAACCTCCTGTGGAAAACCTTTGAAATCCTTTAACTTCTGTATTAGTTCTTCTTTCGTTGGTTTATTTTTAAACTTAACAAAGCATGCAGCTGTGTGACCATTTAAAACCGGTACCCTTACACATTGCGCAGTAATATTTAGGCCTTCTGCCTTGACTATTTCACCATTCTCAATATGTCCAAAAATCTTTAGAGGTTCTTCTTCGCTTTTTTCTTCTTCACCACCAATATATGGAATGATATTCTCAATCATTTCAGGCCAATCAGCAAAGGTTTTACCTGCACCGGAAATAGCCTGATATGTACATACTGTCATCTCATATGGCTCATATTCCTTCCAGGCAGCCAGAGCAGGTATATATCCCTGAAGAGAACAATTCGGCTTAACTGCAATAAACCCTTTCTTTGTTCCCAATCTCTTTTTCTGGGACTCAATAATATCGAAATGATCGATATTGATTTCCGGAACCACCATTGGCACATCATTAGTCCATCTATGGGCACTATTATTTGATACTACCGGCGTTTCTGTTTTAGCATACTCTTCCTCAATAGCTTTAATCTCTTCCTTGGTCATGTCAACAGCGCTGAAAACAAAGTCCACCTCAGATGCCACACGGTTCACATCAGTAACATCAAGAACGATTATATCTTTTACTCCCTCAGGAATTGGAACATCCATTTTCCAACGGCCACTAACCGCATCCTCATATTTTTTCCCGGCACTATTTGCACTGGCTGCAATTGTGGTAACCTGAAACCATGGATGATTATCCAAAATCGTAATAAACCTTTGACCTACCATACCTGTTCCGCCTAATACACCTACGCGGAACTTCTTCTCAAATGATTTCACTTCTCTCCTCCGATTATATTGAGGGATATACCCTCATTATTTGCATACATAGTTATTCTATCACCAAAACCGCGAAATATCAACATTTATACGAAAAGACATTTATACGAAAAGACACTCCACCTATATCGAAAAAAACGGTTCCAATCTCGGAACCGTCTCTTATCATTCAATTATTCACCAGCAACAATTTCCTTACCATCATAGTAGTTGCAATTTGGGCAAACTCTATGGGGCAGTTTCGGCTGTTTGCACTGAGGGCAAATTGAAAGCCCAGGAAGTGATTTCTTCATATTAGGAGCTTTTCTCTTGTCCCTTCTTGCTTTGGATGTTTTCCTTTTTGGAACTGCCATTTATGTACCTCCTCGCCTAAAGTTCTATATTTCAACAATCATTGTGTTAAAAGCAACTTCTAAAGTATAAACTCAGAATGTCATGCTGTCAACAATAATTTCATATATACTATTTACGAACCAGGTTTAAAGTATCCCTTGCAATCATCAATTCTTCGTTAGTCGGGATAAGGAGGAGAGCAACCTTTGAATCATCAGCAGAAATCACTGTATCTCTACCTCTGACTTTGTTTCTTATAGGATCAAGTTTAATTCCCAGATTACCCAGATTGTTGCAGATAATCTCTCTCATGCTGATATCATTTTCACCTACACCGGCTGTGAATACGATAGCATCTACACCGTTCATCTCAGCAATATATGCACCGATATAGAATCTTACTCTCTGCGCAAACATTCTGAGTGCCAATTCTGCTCTTTCATTTCCCTCTTCTACAGCTGCTTCAATATCTCTGAAGTCACTGGACACTCCGGAAACACCCAGAACACCGGATTTCTTATTTAGTACATTATTAACTCCAGCATCATCCAGGCCTTCTTTTTCCTTGATATAGGATACAATTGCAGGATCCAGGTCTCCGGATCTGGTACCCATTACCAGGCCTTCCAATGGTGTGAATCCCATGGATGTATCTACTACTCTGCCATGCTTAATAGCTGTTACGGATGCACCATTACCCAGGTGGCATGTAATCAGCTTAAGGTCGTTAATATTTATATTGAGCATCTGTGCTGCTCTCTGGGAAACATATTTATGGGATGTTCCGTGGAATCCGTATCTCCTGATTTTATACTTCTGATAGTATTCGTAAGGAATTGCATAAATATAAGATTCAGGTGGCATGGTCTGATGGAAGGCTGTATCAAATACGGCTACCATCGGAGTGCTTGGCATCAAAGCTCTGCAAGCTTCAATACCTGCTAAATTTGGTGGATTGTGAAGGGGAGCGATCTCTATACATTCTTCCAAAGCTTTCATTACTGTGTCATCGATTACTACGGATTCCGCATATTTCTCACCTGCATGAACCACTCTGTGACCTACAGCACCAATCTCACTCATATCCTTAACTACGCCGTGTTCAGCATCCTGAACTGCTGCAAGAACCTGAGCGATAGCTTCCTTATGATCCTTCATAGGAACTTCATTTACGATGGTTTCCTCACCTGATTTGGTGTGGTTAATTACCGAACCATCCATTCCGATTCTCTCTACCAAACCCTTTGCCAAGAGGCTTTCATCTGTCATATCAAGTACTTGATATTTGAGGGATGAACTGCCGCAATTAATTACTAATACTTTCATTATTATCCTCCATCTCTTAATGAATTTACAACAGTTTAATAATATATCAATTTCTTTATTAAAGCAATATTGTTTTCCTCACATAATCGCTTTCTGAATACATATCTCTATCCTGCAGCATGGCATATATGTCTGCCGCACGAATATCCGTCATAAGCGTTTCTATGATACTGGAATCCTTCTCATATCTTATGACTTTAGCAACATCATCAATAAATATGGCATTGCTTTCATTCTTTATTTTACGTATATATTCAGCACCTTTTTTATTCATGGCAAGGGGTCTAATATATATATTATCGTAATTTGGTGATCGTGCCTCCAACATATTGTTAACAAGCAAAATATGGGTTAATAACCTTGATATTCTGGTATACGTATATCTTTTTGATTTAACCCTTTCTATCAGATCATCTACAGTTCTGGCATGTCTAATTGCCTTTTTTAATTTATTGCCCAGCCCCTCGTTTGCAGAATCGAAGCCCTCCAATTCATCCTCAGACTTGGATATTATTCCATACCTGATTAATTCAAAGTATTTTTTCTGCATCTTTGCAAGTCTTGGCCCCTCCACATCATCCAGTTTTAGAGCCGCTCTGATGCTACTTGCAGATTTACTATAGTCATCCCCTATTCTTTTTATAGCTATTGGTGTCAAATGTTTTTCAGCTTTAGAATCATTCTCCAATAATGCCCTAAGGTATTCGATCCCCAGAATATCATTGGAATTTCTCAATATGCTAAAATCTGCATCCGGAAACATTTCCTTCAAAACCTGTTCTCTTGCCGCTGGATAAGTTATTCCTTCCTTGTTTTTGTCTTTAATTCCATTTCTAAAGGATTCATAGAAAAGTCCTGAATTAGGATTATCTACTTTAGATAATATTTCTGCCAATTGAATTAATTCATCAAGGTTTCCGGACTCAGACCCAAAGGCCATATAGTCACAGGAAAGTTCCGATAATATTTTAACACCTGCGCCGGCAAAATGCTTGGCACTTGCCGATGCATATATCTGTGGCAACTCTACTATTAAATCAACACCCTGTTTTACAGCGTGTTCGGCACGCTTCCATTTATCAAAATAAGCATAACCACCTCTTTGTACAAAATCACCACTCATAACCGATACACAAACATCCGCCCCTGATAAGGCGGATGCTGTATCAATCAAATACTTATGACCTTCATGAAAAGGATTAAACTCAGCTATAATTCCAAGGGCTTTCACTGTCTTCCCGCTCTCTTCTCCTTAAACTTTATAATCACCAAGATTATATTCCTAATCATCGACAAGAACATGGTATCCTAAATCCTATTCTTCTATTATGTCCTCAATCACCTGTTCATCAGCGGCAGTACCATCGACTCCGGCAACAGGAATATCAATTTCATGCTTTGGAAGTTCCGCATTTTTAATGTCTTCTGCCATTCTCTGTACTTCGTCTAAATCTGCATCGATTTTTCCGGAAATACCTGAAAAATGCTTATCCATTTCATCATACATAGCAACAAAGTACTTATTGTTAACCTCGTCCATTTTTTGACGGAAATTGTAGAGCACTTCATCCATGTAATTATATGTCCTCAGTCTCATGTCTCTGGAATACTCGTCTGCGCGGCGGTATACTTCCTGTGCCACATCTTTTGCTCTTTGACTGATGGCGTGTTCCTCCACCATAGTATCTGCCTGTTTTCTCGCTTCGATTATGATGCGTTCATATTCAGACTTTGCTTCAGCATGGATTTTGTCCTTTTCATCGATAACCCACTTTGCTTGCTGAACATCGTCAGGAAGGCTCAGTCTAATGTCCTTAGCCAATTCCAGGATTTCATTGGCATCCACCATAACCTTACTTGCCAGAGGGACTCTTGGTGCAGTATTAATAATCTCTTCTAATTCATTTAATAATTCCAGAACTGTCATGAATGACCTCCTACTTTGAAAATTTCTTTTTTATCTCTTCTAAAACGATTGGAGGAACCAGGCTATCCACCTTACCGTTTAATGCAACAACTTCCTTAATTACACTGGAACTGATAAAGGAGTATTCAGGATTTGTCATCAGAAATACCGATTCTGTTCCAGGAGAAAACAATTTGGAATTCATCTGAGCCATTTGTATTTCATACTCGAAATCCGTAGTGGCTCTCAATCCTCTTACAACTGCATCAAATCTATTATTGTTAACATAGTCAGCGAGAAGTCCTGTGAAATTGTCAACCTCAACATTTGGAAGGTCTACAATCAATGCTTCAATCATTTTAACCCGCTCTTCAACAGAGAATAGCGGCGTCTTATTGGGATTATGAATAACACCAACTATGAGTTTGTCAAACATTTTAGAAGCTCTGGTTATTATGTCCAAATGCCCATTGGTGATTGGATCAAAGGAACCAGAGTAAAGGGCCTTTTTCATCGACTGTTCTCAATCTTTCTTAATATAATTTAGTAAACTGTTACAAACAATTCTATAAATGATTAATCTATAGATTTCTATATTTAATTATAACTATACCAAAATTAATTATTTGTAAATATAGATAGAACTGTTTTTCCGTATACTCTTTCTTTGCTTTTTTTAAGATTACCAATAGCTTCGGGTAATACTAAGTCTTTCTGATGCTCAGCTACTATTATACCGTCATCCCCCAATAAATCAAGTAAATCTACTTCTTTTAACACTTTTTCATACAAATTTGAATTATAAGGAGGATCCACTAAAAATACATCTATCTTTTCGCCTTCCAGTCTATGGAGAGTTTTCATATAGTCTCCATGTATTACTTTTGAAAACTCTTCAGCCTTACACTTGGAAATATTCTCTTTGATAATATTAATGGCCGTTCTATCATTATCACAGAAATAACAAAACTTTGCCCCTCTTGAAAGTGCTTCTAAGCCAAGGCCACCGGTGCCTGAAAACAGATCAACGAAAACACCTTCTTCCACATAGGGCATTAATATACTGAAAATAGCCTCTTTAACCTTATCCGATGTGGGTCTAATGTCATTATCTTTTGGTGTTTCTAATTTGCGCCCCTTATAATCTCCTGCAATGATTCTCATAAAACCTATAACCATTCCTTATCTAAAGCATTATCGTTACCTATAGTAATAAACTCAATTCTTTTCCAAACATACTGTTAACTCTTGATTTTAAACCAGAATATTCTTCCTTGGAAAGATTCGGATCATTTAAAAGAATATCCTTTGCTGCTTGCTGAGCCTTCTCCAGTACATCAATGTGTTTGATTAAATCAGAAAGAATAAGTTCAGGAATCCCATGTTGTTTTGTTCCAAATATTTCACCCGGCCCTCTTAACTCCAGGTCTTCTTCAGCAATCTCAAATCCATCATTCGTTTTACACATTATCTCTGCCCGCTTCATTGCGATTTCATTCTCACTGTCAGATATCAGGAAGCAATATGACTCCTCACTTCCTCTTCCAACTCTACCTCTAAGTTGATGAAGCTGAGCCAAGCCAAATCTTTCAGCATTCTCTATAATCATGACCGTGGCATTAGGAACATTAATGCCAACTTCTATTACCACTGTTGAAACCAGTACATCGATTAGACAAAAAAAAAAATCGCTCATAATACGATCTTTTTCCTCTTGTTTCATGGCACCATGAATCAATTCAACACTGTATCCCTTAAATCTCTTTTTTAATTCATCGAATAATCCTGTGGCTGATACTGCATCTATTTTTTCAGAATCATCTATCAAAGGTGCAACTACATATACCTGATGGCCGGATTTAATTCTTTCTAAGGAAAAACTATATGCTTTATTTCTGTTTTCTTTATTAAACAATGTCGTTTTTACCGGCTTCCTACCCTTTGGCATGGTCCGAATCTGCGATGTGTCCATATCACCATACAGAATAACGGCTAAGGTTCTGGGAATTGGAGTAGCTGTCATAACTAGAACATTTACTCCTGCACCCTTCTCAGAAAGAATTCTTCTTTGATTAACACCAAACCGATGTTGTTCATCAGTTATAACAAGACCAAGATTATGAAATCTGACATTTTCCTGTAATACTGCATGGGTTGCAATTAATACATCGATAGTGCCCTTTTCCAATCCCAAAAGAACTTCCCTCTTCTCCTTTTTTTCCATGGAACTAATTAATAGCCTTGGTTTGATTCCATGTTTAGAGAAATCTAGAGTGAAGGTTTCCAAATGCTGCTTAGCCAGGATTTCCGTTGGGGCCATTATTACGCTCTGGTAATTATTTTTTGCTGCAGAATACATGGCTGCTTCGGCTATTACGGTCTTTCCTGAACCCACATCTCCTTGCAAAAGCCTATTCATTCTACGGTTTCCCTCTAGATCAGATTTGATATTTTCCCATGCTGCTTGTTGGTCTATTGTAAGAAGAAAATCCAGTGTTCCTATGAACTCATCCCCTGGTTTGCACGGAATGACTATATATTCCTTATTATCCCTTTCCCCTTTTCTGATATATTGGAGACCTGTTTCCATCAGCAACAGTTCAGAAAACACCATTCTAAATTTTGCAGCCAATACCCTTCTCCCGTCTGTTGGAAAATGAAGGTTATCCAGAGAATACTTTATGTCTGCAATATTATACTCTTTTGTTGTTTCCTCAGGAATCCAATCATCAACCCAATTATATAAGGGACGTAGTTCCTTCTGGATTCTTCTAATCTCCTTTTGAGATATCCCCTGGATTTTTGGATAAATTGGTATTATTCCTCTAATATCGTCAGGAGAACCCGACTTGGAAAACTCGGGGTGTATAAGCTGAAGCCTTGCGTAATTCTCCGACACCTTTCCATAAAAAGTGTATTCTGAATTTTGATCAAATAGTTTGGATAAGAATCTTCCATTAAAAAAAACAACCTCCAATGCACCCGTATCATCTCCAACCAGGAGGGATAAAGGAGAGTTTCTCTTATAAAAACCATTTGGAGTTTTTTTGCTAAGCACCTTTGCTACTATTAGGGCTTCCTGTCCTTTTTTTAATTCGGAAATACTTATTACATTTCTTCTGTCTTGATAGGACCTTGGAAACAAGTAAATCAAATCTTCAATGGTATATATTCCATTATCATTGAAGATTCTTTCTTTTTTGGGACCAATACCATGAATGGTTCCTATTCCGGATTTTAAATCAAGGGAGAGTGTTTCTGACATTATTATTCTAATTAATTAGTTTGGGAGTATCATCATCTCCGTATTCAATTAATACATCCATATTTCTTTTAATAAGCGTAGCTGATTTTACCCCGGACACATTGATAGTAATACTGGCAGGTGAACTACCCGTTCTGTCTATTATAAACTTAGCCACTCGATCTGCTAACTCTTTACAGACTTTCATAATAGATTGACCAAATTTAACGTATACAGAAAATGTTAAATCAATCTTATCATCTTTGTTAAAGGATGCTTTTATATTAGGTTTCGCCGCAAGCCAAATTCTATCGTACAAATCTATTCCTTGGCAAAATTGTGCGATAAAGTCTTCTATCACTCTGTCAGATAGGGTTATTTTTCCGTAATCAGTGTTCTTTTCTAATGGCATAATTCTTTCCAATAAAACAAATCCGCGAAAGCAGAGCCTTCGCGGAGTCAACAACAATTAGATAGCGCGGACGATTTTTCCGGATCTCATGCACCTTGTGCATACATTTGCTCTTCTAACAGTTCCATTATCATTAACTTTAACTGTCTGAATATTTGCATTCCATTTTCTTCTTGTATGTCTCATGGAATGGGAAACATTGTTTCCGGAAACCTGGCCCTTGCCACAGACCTCGCATTTTCTAGCCATTTGCCGCACCTCCTTACATAGTTATGGTATATACCTTAATAGGTATTATTCACTAAATAATAGTTCTCCTTCGAGAACCGCAAGAAGTATTATAGCACAGTGCCATCCTTAAACACAAGTATTTTTTTGGGAATTTTTTGGATTTTTCAATAATTATAGCAATTATTTTCGCTCTCTCAAGTTTTTACTATTGACGACTATCCAAATACTCCGCTCTAATCATGGATTTTAATAACAAATCCATATATCTTCCATTCTTTTTACCTGCATTTCTAAGGACACCTTCATTTGTAAATCCAAGGGAATCCAATAGATGTTCAGCCGCCTTGTTTTTGGGGAATGTTGTAACAGTAACCCTTTCCATATGAAGGTTTAAAAAGGCATATTCTAAAATCTTTTTCATAGCCTCTTTACCATAACCTTTATTTCTATTCTGAGGATCCGCAATGTAGATTCTTGCTATCTTTAGTGAATCATTTCTTTCATTGATATTGGATATAACCAACCTTCCAATAGGACCCTCGCTGGGTTTAAGGGTTAGAGTCATCTGAAGAAATTTATCCTGCCTATCACAATCTATATATTCCTTTACGACAGATTCATAATCCCTATCATCATCAATGGTAAAGAAATCAGACACAACCGGGTTGGATTCCCAATCTGCAAAAAACTGGCAGTCGGAAAAAATAGATTCTCTTATAATAAGGTTTTTTGTTTCCATAAATAATTATGCCTCCTACCAATTTATTATATTTTAAACAAAGGGATTAAACAAGACAATTGTTAATTAAATCTCCTTATTCTTCCCTCAGGAACATGATGTTTAAATCCACGTTGGTATCTATTCCGTCCACAATTCCGCTTTCACTATATTGCCAAATTTCATATCTAAAGGGATACCTACTTACATCCGTATAATTGGCCAGCCATACTTTTCTATTTGAAAGCTTGAATATATTTAACTCCGTCATGAGCCAACTTGGATTACCATAAACAAGGGAATCATACCCATAGTTTTCTATGATTGCACAAAAAGCATCTGCAATTTCTGTCTTCTCATCCCTGGTTAAATGATATATTCTGTCACTAATAAAAGTCACCTCTTCCATATCATGAGCGATGGGAAGAGTTATATCGTAATCGGAAATCAACTCAATAGTGTACTTAGCTTCTTCGATGGACTCCTCCACGGTGATAGCTTGAGAAAAGAAATAAACCCCGACATCAATACCGTTGGCTAAAGCGTTTTCTATATTGTATCTAAAGCAAGCGTCTTCCTTTAGGTTACCCTGATCATAGGTTCTATACCCAACGCGAATAAAGGCGAATTCAACCCCTGCATCTTTAACCTTTGTCCAATCTATTTCACCTTGGTGTTCAGAAACATCTATACCTCTTTTGGATGTAGTAATACCGTCGTCATAGCTCCTAAAGGAGTAATCATCAATAAAGAACGAATCATTATCAAGTTCGGAAAGAGGATAGCTCAGTTCATCGGTTTCCTCTCCTAAACCATTATAATTCAACTTTGCTTCATCAGATTTTTTCTTTAAAACGGATAGTATCAGAAAAACAATTATTATAACTGCAGCAGATCCAAAAACAAGTTTATGATCCCTTATACGTGAAATAAAACCCCTCTTTTTCTTATCGGGTTTCTTCTTTAAACCATTATTATTAGTATTATTAACTCTTTTATGTTTATTGTTCTCCGGCATATTATTTATTAATTTAACTTTTTAACTCATTTAGACCACACTATGGGATTCTATCATATCTTTTCTAATTTATGTGATAACTTTTCGAAAAAAAGGAAATAATCTTTACAAATGCAAATCTTAGTGATAGAGTATTTTTAGCACTCGTGTGATTAGAGTGCTAAAATATATAATACAATTCGGAGGTAAAAATGGCAAAAAAACAGTTTAAAGCAGAATCCAAAAAACTATTGGATTTAATGATTAATTCCATCTATACAAATAAAGAGATTTTCCTTCGCGAGCTTATCAGTAATGGCAGCGACGCATTAGACAAGCTATACTATAGGGCTCTTCAGTCAGGTGATACAGGAATAAAGAAGAATGATTTCTATATAGAACTAATTCCTGATAAAGACCTGCGAACACTTACAATAAGAGATAATGGAATTGGAATGACGAAAGAGGAATTGGAAACCAACCTGGGAACTATCGCAAAAAGTGGTTCACAGGTTTTCAAAACCGAAGAGATTTCCAATTCATCAGGATATGCCTCATCTTCAAAAGAATCCAAGGCACAAAAGGCAATAGATATTATTGGACAATTTGGTGTTGGTTTCTATTCCGCTTTCATGGTCTCAGATTTAGTCACCGTCATCAGCAAAGCTTATACCCCGGATTCCGATTCAAACTCAACGGGTTCTGTACAAATCTATAAATGGGTAAGTTCAGGTGCGGATGGATATTCTGTGGAAGAAGTTCCAGCCAACGCAATAGGTTCTACATTTGAGGAAAATAAAACCGGAACTGAGATAGTACTTCACCTTAAAGAGGATAAGGATGGCGAAAACTATTCAACTTTTTTAGAAGATTATACTCTTAGAGAATTGGTTCGTAAGTATTCCGATTATATTCGTTATCCAATAAAACTTGGTGATGATACGCTAAATACTATGGAGCCAATTTGGAAACGACAAAAAAGCAAAGTAAAGGACGAAGACTATAACGATTATTATAAATCAAAATTTGGGGATTATATGGATCCGGTAAGGATTATCAGAACAAGTGTGGAAGGAGTCTCCTCTTTTACTGCACTTATGTTTGTACCATCCCATATGCCATTTGATTATTATTCCAAAGAATTTGAAAAAGGTCTTTCC
>CACXFN010000177.1 GCA_902766915.1 uncultured Eubacteriales bacterium | reverse complement strand
GATTTGCTTCCGAAGAATAAGCCGCGTTATGTAATGGGGATAGGCACACCTGATTATATTTTTGAGGCGGTTGAACATGGTGTTGATATGTTCGATTGCGTAGAGCCAACCAGGATAGCCAGACATGGAATGGCTATGACCACATATGGCAGGCTAAATATAAAGAATGCCAAATTCGAATATGACTTCGGTCCACTGGACCCTGAATGTGATTGCTACGCATGCAGAAACTATTCCAGGGCTTATTTAAGACATACCTATAAGGCAGGAGAAATGATCGCTGCCACACTTCTTTCTATTCACAATATTAGATTCCTGGAAAGGATGACAGAAAGCATTAGAATGGCTATCGAGGAAGATAGGTTCCTGGAATATAAAAAAGAATTCTATAATAATTACGGCGGATTCTAAGAATGAATGTTTTTAATTACGTATATGCTGGAATAGTTGCGGCAGTAATAATAGGTTTTTTTGTTTTTGATGCCTATCTTTCCAAAACCAAAGGAAGTGTAAAGTTTACTGTGAATAATATCCCCAATGAAATAAGTAATTCCAATGATTTTCCATGTGTTCACAGGGATTATTGTGGTGGCTGCACATATAATGGAGAAGCATATATTGAGACTCTGAAACATAAGGAGGCGGAGGTCCTGGAAGTTTTTAAGGAGAAAGCAGGCCTCGTTTTATTTAACCAAAGTGAAGAGAATAATAAGGTTTTATCCACAATCGACTTAAAGGGATTGGGTAATGAAGTACGCATATTTGATGGTCGGTATGAGGGAATAGAAGGGTGCCAATATAAATGGCAATTTCAGTATAGAAATAAAATGGAGTATACCTTTGGGGACTTGGTTAAGGATGGCGAACTGGAATTGGGGATGCATAAAAAGGGGAACTTTCTTTCCATTGTAACCGTGGATCACTGTCAGCTGGTACCTGATGATTTCAATTTAATTCTGGGCTATACCCTTGTTTTTGCAAAGAGTTCGGAACTTAAGCATTACCATAAGAAAACACATAAGGGAGTATTTCGAAATCTTATTGTAAGGCGTGGCGTTAGAACCGGGGAAATCCTGGTTGATTTGGTTACGTCCTCTGAAGCTGATGGCGGACTTGATTACGATGCTAATGGAAATCCCATTTCTTTGAAAGCTCTGGATGTGGAGCAGTGGAAGAATGGGTTACTCAATCTCAAGTTATCTGATAATAATAAAATAGTCGGTATAATGCACACGATTAATGACAACATAGCTGATACCGTAAACTGTGATGAGCAAAGGATTCTCTTTGGTCGCGATTATTATTACGAGGAAATCTGTGGTCTCAGATTTAAAGTTAATATCTTTTCCTTCTTCCAAACAAATGTTAATGCTGTTGAAAGGCTTTATACTGAAGCTGTTTCATTACTTCCGGATTTAAAGGGTAAGGTCGTATATGACCTCTTTTGCGGGACAGGAACCATAAGCCAAATAGTTGCAAAAGACGCAAAGGAAGTAATAGGTGTTGAAATCGTAGAAGACTCAGTAGAAGCAGCCAGAGTCAACACCCAATTAAATGGAATCGAGAACTGTAGGTTTATATGCGGGGATGTCTATGAAGTATTAAACCAAGCGACAGAAAAAGCTGATTCAAAGGAAGCATCAGTAATTGATAAAGCCGCTTCGGGAATTGATATAACAACATCAGCTGATGATATAGCAGTTATAAGTAATAGGGATGACATTGTATCAATACCGAGTCCCGACGTAATAATTGTAGACCCACCTAGAGTAGGCCTCAGAACCAAGGCAGTGAACAAAATCGCATCCTATGGTGTCCCGGAAATTCTATATATCTCTTGCAATCCTAAAACATTGGCGATGGATATCGCAGACTTCAAACCTCTCGGCTACGAACCCACATATATCAAGGCTTACGACAATTTTCCCTGGACCAAACATTGCGAGGCCGCAGTTTTGCTAAGGCTGGCAGATCCAAAAAAGGCCAATGCCGAACGTGAACCCAGGGGATCTACCCCTCCTGCGTTCGGCATTCCGCCACACTTCATTGACAAAGGTTAGAATTATAGATTGGTGAAGAAAATCGGCAACGTGAAATTGGCAACGCGAAATCAGTGACGTGGAATCGGTGAAGCAAAATACTTGATAGTATGTAAACAATAGTATATAAATTTTTCCTTGACAAAAGTGGTGCCATAATGGCTTTATATAGGTAGTATAATTCAGTGGGAAATGATAAGTTGGTTTAGTATTCATCCCCATAGGGTTATCAATATAATAGGGAGGTAGTGAAATGATTGAAAACAAGTTTTTTCCGGAGATCAAAGGAAATTTTGGATTTGGCTGCATGAGACTACCTATGAATGAATCCAAAGTAAATTATGATGAATTCAACCAAATGATTGATGCATTTATTGATGCTGGTTTTAATTACTTTGATACGGCGCATGGTTATTTAAATGGTGAGTCTGAAATCGCAATAGGGGATTGTCTATCAAAGCGTTATGATAGAAGCAGATTTCTACTAACAAACAAACTGACTGAGTCATTTTTTAAGAAGCAGGAGGATATCAAACCATTTATCGAAGAACAGCTTAGAATTTGCGGTGTTGATTATTTTGATTTTTATCTAATGCATGCCCAGAACCGTGATAATTATAAAAAGTTTACCGAATGCAAAGCATACGAAACTGCTTATAAGTTTAAGGAAGAGGGCCTTATTAAACATTTCGGTCTTTCTTTCCACGATAATGCCGAGACCTTGGATATGATTCTTACGGAGCATCCGGAAGTAGAAATAGTTCAGATTCAAATGAATTATGTGGATTATTACGATACCTCTGTGGATAGTAAAAGGGTGTATGAGATTTGTGAAAAACACAATAAGCCTGTTATTGTTATGGAACCGGTTAAGGGTGGAAGCTTAGTAAATCTTCCTGATGAAGCAGATAAGATTCTGAGGGATCTTAACGGCGGAAGTAATGCAAGTTATGCGGTTCGTTATGCCGCCAGCTTCCCAAATATGGCAATGGTCATTTCCGGTATGAGCAATATGGAACAGATGTTGGATAATATCTCTTCAATGCAAGAGTTTAAACCTCTTACAGATGAAGAACGCGTGGCAGTTAACAAGGTGAGCGCTATTTTTCACAATTTGAACCTCATTCCATGCACCGGTTGCAAGTACTGCATAGAAGAAAACCATTGTCCTATGGATATTTTGATACCGGATGTTTTTGCCGCAATGAATTCATTTGAAGCATTTAAGGATTGGAATGCACCATTCTACTATAATAATGTTGTGACTGCGGATGGACATGGAAAAGCTTCAGATTGTATAAAGTGTGGTTTGTGCGAAAGTGTTTGCCCTCAGCATTTGGAGATTAGAAAACTATTGGAAGAATCATCAACAAAGTTAGAGAAGAAATAATAACACAATTTATTATTTAACCACATACAACTAATTGTTAAATCATCCAAAAGTATGATTTTTATTGACTAACCTTCAATAGAGTATTAAAATGTATCTAGTGGGGGTCGAAAATGAGAAAATTGTATCTAATTACAGGTGCCACAGGACATCTTGGCACGGTTTTGCTAAGTAAACTACGTAGCAAAAAAGAAAAAGATTATAACATAAGGGTTTTGGTTTTACCTGGAGAGGAAAGCTTTATACCTGATGATATAGAATGTGTTACTGGTGATGTGAGGAACATAGATTCTTTGGATTCTTTTTTTGATAGAACCGGATATGACTATGTTGCTCTTTTTCATTGTGCTGCAATTGTCACAATTCTATCTAAAGATGATTCCAATATGTGGGATGTTAATGTAGGCGGCTCGGAGAATATTTTCAAAAAAGCTTTGGAGAATAATATCGATAGAGTTATCTATGTTAATTCTGTTCACGGCATTCCGGAAAACCCAATTCCGGAAATAATTACAGAAGTTACTGAGTTTTCTCCAGATTTGGTGAATGGACAATATGCTAAATCAAAAGCGGCTGCAGCTGCCCTTGCCTTGGAATATGTAAAAAAGGGCTTGAATCTAATTATGGTTCATCCATCCGGCATAATAGGTCCCGGAGATATAAGAGACAATAATCATTCTGTCAGAACCGTCAGGGCAATGTATTACGGTCAAATACCATTCAGCATTAAAGGTGGTTATGATTTTGTTGATTCCAGAGATGTTGCGGATGGCATGATTCTTTGTTTGGAAAAAGGAAGAATAGGCGAGTCATATATTTTAAACGGTGAATATATTTCCATTGAAGAGATGATGGAATATATAGATGAGCTAAGGGACGAAAAGGATAAAAAGTGGAAAGCAAAGACTGTTCCTGATGCTTTGGTTGAATCTTTTGCTCCAATTAGCGAATGGTTTTCTATGCACTTAGGAAATAAAAAACCTTTGTTAACTCCATATTCTGTACAGACCCTGAATTCAAATGGTTTCTTCTGTCATGAAAAGGCATCCAAGGAACTGGGGTATCACCCGATGCCCATTAAAGAATCCATCAAAGACACAATTTTCAATCCATATGATGTTTAAGATCCCTATGAAGATCTCGGATTATTTACAAATTTGGAATAAACTAAGTGCCGCTGAACAACACCTGTTAGAAGATTCAGCGGTTTTGCATACTGTAAAGGCAGGTGAAAATGTCCATGATGGAACCAAGGAGTGCACGGGACTTCTTTTGGTTTGCGATGGACAGCTTAGGGCATTTATTCTTTCGGATGAGGGAAGGGAGATTACTCTTTATAGACTTTTGGAGAGAGATATTTGCCTTTTCTCTGCGTCCTGCATAATTACGAGCATTCAATTCGACATAACTGTTACGGCTGAAAAAGACACATCCTTCTGGCTTATTCCAACAGAAATATATAAAAATCTTATGAGTGAATCCGTCATTATTTCAAACTATACAAATGAAATAATGGCAATGCGTATGTCGGATGTTATGTGGCTTATGGAACAGGTGATGTGGAAGTCCTTTGATAAGAGATTGGCAGGTTTTTTATTAGAGGAGAGTGCATTAAACGATTCCGAAAAGTTAAGCATAACCCATGAAACAATTGCCAACCACCTTGGCACAGCCAGGGAGGTAGTAACCAGGATGCTTAAATACTTTCAGTCAGAGGGGTTGGTTACACTATCAAGGGGAAGTATCGAAATCATAAATAAAAATATGTTAAATCAGCTCTCGGATTCCTGATTTTGTTTAAGAAATACTTGGTATTAAATCAAGCGTAATTATTATTTCTCCGGCAACTTCTTCAGGTGTTTTTCCATCCGTATCTATTACAATATCTGAGGCAGCTTCATAATAAGGCTTTCGTATTTCCATCATTTCAGATATATCTGAAATGGTGTTTTTTTCTTTTAACAAAGGTCGTTTCCCTATATAGTCATCCCCATCATTTAAACGTTTAAAAACTGTCTCGGGACTAGCAGTTAGCCATACAACAAAGCCGGTATTTTGCATTGCGGCAACATTTACCTCACTTAAAGGAACGCCTCCGCCACAGGAATATACAGCCCCGGATAGTATGTCGTATTGAACATGACAACCGGTTATACTTGTGGCAAGTATGAGTGTTTCCAAAGCTCTAAAACCATCTTCTCCTATTTCATCGAAAATATCCGGAATGGGTTTATGATAATAATCGGATATTACTTGATCCAATTCAATTACCGGGACATCCAATAGTTTGGCAAGATGAACTGCAGTGGAGCTTTTTCCAACTCCCATATATCCTATTAAATAAATGTTTCTCCAATATTCCGGGTTTTCTCTTTCGATTATTATTTCCATTTATAAAACTAATCCTCTTTTAAAACAGTAATCAAAGATGGCTTTCTCTTAAGGTT
>CACXFN010000176.1 GCA_902766915.1 uncultured Eubacteriales bacterium | reverse complement strand
CTGGTGAATTCGCTGCTGCTTGCGTGGCCCAGCTGAAGTTCGGGTGTGCTGTCCGGGAAGATGCTTTCACCATCCATTGTTCTATCGATTAAATCAAAGAAGGCATCTCCAACTACTTCTTTATACCAGAAGCTATCAACTCCGATGTCTCTGGCTCTTTGTAGGTATGAATATTCAGGCATGGATGTGCATATAATAATCTTAATATCGGGATATTTTTTCTTAATTTTCTCTGCGGCATCCAGACCGTTTGCCCTCATGGCTGTTCTGATATCCATTAGCGCCAGATCTATGCCGCCCTTGGCGCAGTAAAGAGGCGCCAGGTCTGCATCGTCTATGGATGCTACCAACTCATATTTGTCGCTTCCATTTATGAACATCTCTAAGAGCTGTCTTGTTATGGCGTCATCTTCTACGATAAGAACTCTATACATTGCTTTTCACTCCTTCACTATTAACGAATTATTCATATTTATTTATGCTCTAAAATTTTGTCTTATCAAAGGTCGCTGTCGGGCCGTGGTATTTCCAATGTTAGGTGGAAATGGCGTCCGTCCCCATATTTCATATTTGCTTCCATTCTTTCTGCGGTTTCTCTGATTAGCTTTAGTCCTCCTCCTTCCTTGATAGGATATGTGGGAGTCTTTCCGTTATCACTATAGTCCACGGTATAACTAAAGTCATCCTTTAGTATGGTTACAACCATCTGGTTTGCCTCCGAATGTTGTAAGGCGTTTGTCATACATTCCTGGATTCCTACGCAGATTAGATTCATTACTTCCCTGTTTTCAGGAAGGTCACCAACTATCTTTAGGTCAATTCCCAAGTGCTTAGCCGCATCCATGAATCTATCTACCTGTCTGGGTCCTTCTTCCTTATCTGATTCTTCCCGTAGTAGTACTAAGTCCTGCTCCCAGCTTTTTAATACAGCCTCTGCATCCACCGGACTCTCCGGATTGGTTAGATACATTTTAGCGGCTAATAATGTTTCTCCCATTTTATCATGGACACGCATCTTAGCTTCTAGGAGTTCTTCGCTTCGGACAGTATCGTCCACCTCCTCATGGTAGCGACGCAATCTTCTATTCATGTCGCGAAGCTGCTCGTTGCTGTGGTTTAATTCCTGAACCAGTTTTTCTTCCTTGGTCGCATCAATTGCGACGATTTGGCTTATCGGGCCTATTTTACTCTCTAACTGTGTTTTAACGAATAACCATACTTTGCCGTCCGGCATGGAAATAATCGGCGTCTCATCAGTGCCTTCCTCCATCGCTGTCAAATCCGGAATGTTTACCAGTTCACCTTCCTTTAGATTACCGCTGCTTATTTCTTTCCAGAATTCCTTCTCGTTCATCATCACATTTCCTGTCATCTGGAAACTGAGCTCATTGATGGTCTTATTCGCCTGCATTACCTGGCCATAGTCGTTGGAGAAGGCTACACCTATTGGCATCAGATCCAGGTTGTCGCCTACCGAGAACTGAGATATGGTGGTTTTCATGGTTCTGTAAACCCAAACCACTCTTACCACAGCAATGATAAGTAAAACTATCATGAGAATCCATCGGTAGGTAGGGGACATATTAGCGAACCAATACCCCATGGGAGTACTGGGTTTGCCTGTGCTATAGGCAGCCTTACTTACCTCGTAAATGGTATAATAAACTAAGATGTCTAATACAAAAAGTCCTATGGCTACATAGATTGATCGGGCAATTAGTGTGGTTGCTATCATTATTAGGGAGAAAGCTCCCAGAAGCACCAGCGCGGCCCCAATTATGAAGCAGAGCACAGTACCCATGGAGGTTACATTTCCAATTATGAAATCCGTCATAAAGCTTCACCCCCTATCTTCTTAGGGATGTCCACTCTAAGGATTTTCTCTTTTTCCTCCATTCTGAATCGCCTGCTTCCTCCTATCTCCTTCAATTTCTCATCGAAGTCATCAAAGTCAGCTGTGGTCAATGTTAGGGTTTCATCTCCTATAATGTGGACGCTTAGTCTCAGGGCTCTTTCATTTGCCAAAACTTCCACTGCTATGGATTCCGGTTTGTCTGCCCTTACAACGGCCCTTTCAAACATCGCATAGGCTAACAGAAGCGCCTCTGCAGGATAGAAACCTTCGCCGAATTTCATATAGTCGCATTCAATTCCTCGAAGCCTGATATACTGCATAGACTCTTTAATGCTGTTTTCCAGCTCAAATGAGGAGAGTTCTTTTGTGTCCTGAGATAACAGTGTCATATTGCAATATCTCTTTATGTATGCTTTATGAACGCAGGCCTCGGAAAGCCTCTCGTTGAAATCAGGCCTATCCGGTGAAGTATTTTTGATTAGGTCCTCTATTATATCAAGTTCCGGACTTACGCTCTTCGCCATAAGGTCGTAGAGTTTATTTCTTTCGTCAGCCTTGGATCTTCTGGCTATGATTTCATTTTCTGCCTTGATTAGATTGTTTTCCTCTTTTAGATGTTCCTGGATTTCCACCAGCTTCTGGCTCAATTCGTTAAACTGACTTAAGTCATCGGTCCAGAAGGCAAAACCTCCGGATATATGTCTTCCTCCAAGCCTATGATCTCTATCCACATAAACGCTATGCTCCAATGATTCAAGCCTCTGCGCCTCGGTAGAGGGTATTATTCCTGACGTCTGATATCTTACCGTTCCATCCGCATCCACAAGAGATGATGAGATTGTTGATGCCATATAGAATTCCGGGAAATTGAAATTTGCCCTGATTATTCCAAGTCTGACCCCAAATTCGATTGCCAGAAGTACTATTGCTTCCCAAATCTGGGGAATATCATACATGTCGTTTAACCAAGGTATTACCCGGTAGTTTGTGATTCTCCACACCAGGTAAAGTCCTCCCAACCCTATACCTACAAATACTACCCAGATGTATGTGCGATTCTTCTCTACTTTTATTCGATTCCAAAGGGTTAAGCATATCATTCCAAATAAGGCAAATACCCATATCATGACTATGTAGAAGAGAGGCCCGTATTCCTTGCTCACATTGTAATTTTCCAATCCCTCCGGAAAGGAAAAGGCTTGCCTGTGATAGTCATTTGTGAGAACAAGGGCCGCCAGCACGCCTGATATCAATAGGGTAATATACCAATGGGGTTTTATTTTCTGGCTGTTATGGAGACCCATATTCTGTGCCGCCAGAAAGAATACCGTAGGCATAAATAGCATCGGGACATAGTATAGGTACCAAAGCCAGCGATTAATGGCAAAGGAATCGGGATAGAGCACATCCCTTATCATACCTACAATCTGCCATGCCAACAATAGGAATACCCCTGTCATCAGAAAGCGCCTGGAATGATTATTTGGAATATCTCTATTTAAGAAAATTAGGCAAACCATGCAAAGAACGCAATACGCCAAATAGGATATTGCGGAAAGCCTTAGGGGCAGGTTTACCAATCTGGTGTCCATTAGGCGAAAGATTCCACCCAGAACAAAGAGAAAGGCACATGCCCATAGCATGATCTTTGTATTCCTGTTTATGTACACAGGTTCTCCTTTTCGGGATTAATTGCAATACAAAATATCCCCTCGTTTAAAATACCAAAAATATATTGGAAAATTGCGATATTTTCCAAAAAGTATTTTAACATTAAATCATACTTTTGGGCAATAAATTATTAGCATAAAACTGCTTGTTCAAATTGAACAGACCTATTATTGGTGCTATAATCTTGCTGTAGTTCACTATGACTTTTGATCATATATTTTATTAAGGAGATTCCTATGCCTATGGATTATAAGAATTATACAAGCCCCTTATCAGAGAGGTATCCAAGTACGGATATGAAGTATATTTTCTCTCCTGAAAAGAAATTCCGCACATGGAGGAAACTTTGGATTGCTCTGGCGGAGGCGGAAAAGGAATTGGGACTGGATATTACCGACGATCAGATTGAAGAACTGAAGTCTCATAAAGATGAAATAAATTACGATGTGGCAAAAGCACGGGAAAAGGAAGTACGTCACGATGTGATGAGCCACGTCTATGCCTATGGGAAGCAATGTCCCAAAGCGAAAGGTATAATCCATCTGGGTGCCACGTCATGCTTCGTAGGGGATAATACAGATATAATCTTGATGGCGGAGGGACTTTCACTTATTAAGAAGAAACTCATTAATGCGATACATCAACTGGCTATATTTGCTGAAACATATAAGGACATGCCCACATTGGGATTCACCCATTACCAGGCCGCCCAGCCAACCACCGTGGGCAAGCGCGCTACACTTTGGATTCAGGACCTTGTACTGGATTTGGAGGATTTAAGTTATGTACTTGGATCTCTCAGATTAAGAGGAGCAAAGGGAACTACCGGAACCCAGGCTTCATTTATGGAGCTATTTGAAGGAGATCAAGAGAAATGTCGGCGTCTGGATGCCTTGATTGCAGAGAAGATGGGGTTTGCTTCTGACGGAGACGGCGAGAATCATGTTTATCCCGTAACCGGTCAAACCTATAGCCGAAAAGTGGATAGCAGAGTCCTAAACGTGCTTTCCGGAATTGCCCAATCAGCTCATAAATTCAGTAATGACCTCCGATTATTACAGCACATGAAGGAAATGGAGGAGCCCTTCGAGATAAACCAGATTGGATCCTCTGCTATGGCATATAAGCGGAATCCTATGCGTTCGGAAAGGATGGCTTCCCTGGCTAATTATGTGATGAGCGATGCCATGAATCCACAGATAACTGCTGCCACCCAGTGGTTTGAGCGGACTTTGGATGATTCGGCAAATAAACGAATTGCTGTTAGTGAAGCATTTCTTGCTACAGATAGTATTTTGGAATTGTATATAAATATAACCTCCGGCATGGTGGTTTATCCGGAAGTCATAAAGAAGCATCTCATGGCCGAACTCCCATTTATGGCTACGGAAAACATAATAATGGATGCAGTTAAGCGCGGCGGTGATCGCCAGGAACTTCACGAGCGAATCAGACAACACTCTATGGAGGCAGCCAAGGTTGTAAAGGAGCAAGGTAAAGCAAACGACCTGATTACAAGGATTGCTGCCGATCCTCTATTTGGGGTTTCAGAGCCTGATTTACAGTCTGTGTTAGAGCCGGAGAATTATGTAGGAAGAGCACCCTTCCAGGTTTCAGAATTCCTAGAAAAAGTGGTTAAGCCTATTTTGGATGAAAACTCGGATTTACTGGGATTGGAAGCTGAGATAAACCTTTAATCTTTATAAACTAAAGAAAATCTAACACTAATATAGAAAGGACCTTTAAATGTATAAGGAAGCTTTAAGGCCTGCATGGGCTGAAATCGATTTAAAAAAACTGGATAGGAATATTAAGAACATTATTGCTAAGGCAAATTTAACCGCACCAAAGGACTCTCCTCGGGAAGTAATCGGTGTCATCAAGGCTGACGCCTATGGTCATGGCGCAGTTAAATGCGCAGAAGTTCTACGAAAAAACGGTGTGAAAACCTTTGCAATTGCCACTCTTCATGAAGCTATAGAGCTAAGAGAAGCAGGAGCTAAGGAAGAAATCATAATGCTGGGACTCACTCCGGATATGTACGCCAATACCCTGGTAGAATACGATATTACACCTGTGGTTTGCAGCTCTGAAAATGCTGCCTATATAAGTGATGCTGCTGCAGCTAAAGGAAAAACAATTGAAGGTTTAATCGCAATTGATACCGGAATGGGAAGAATCGGTTATGTGGCTGCAGATCCTTTAACAGAACCTACTGAACAAAAGGATATAGCAAAATTCATGTATCAAGGTAATGGTATAACGAGCAATAAGGATGCCATTGATGATATTAAGAAAATCGCAAAGCCTAGCAATTTCAAGCTTAAGGGTATATTTTCTCATATGGCAACGGCAGATGCCCTTGATAAAAGTTTTTCCAAATTGCAGGAAGAAAGATATGGCAGATTCTACGGAGATCTTTTAGCTGCAGGAATAGATATTCCTAAAAGAACGCTTGCCAACAGTGCTTCTATTATGGAGATTCCCGCAGTCCACTTTGATATGGTGCGTCCAGGGATAATTCTCTATGGTTGCTATCCCTCAGATGAGGTTGATAGAGCTGAGATCGATTTGGAGCCTGTTATGTCCGTCAAGGCAAATATAGTTCAATTAAAGGAAGTTCCAAAGGGTGCATCCTGTGGCTATGGTAGAAGATTCGTGGCTGAACGCCCTTCTAAGATTGCAACCCTTACTCTGGGTTATGCCGATGGATATCCAAGGCCCTATTCCTCCCAGGCAAGGGTGATTGTAAATGGTGTGGTCTGCCCTATTGCGGGTAATATTTGTATGGACCAATGTATGGTGGATGTTACCGATGTTCCGGATGTTAAATGCGGAGACGAAGTTATAGTTATGGGCTCCGATGGAGTGAATTCGATTCTGGCTGATGACATCGCTGCTGCAACGGGAACGATTAATTATGAAATTTGTTGCGCCTTCGGACAAAGACTTCCGAAGGTCTATGTTGAATAGAATTTAGAAGTGTTATGGAAGCTGTGTTATGGAATATTTAAAGAAAGCAATTGAAAGAGATACCTCTGTGGATTTAACCACTCAAAATACGGTGTCTCAAATTATTGAAGATATCCGTCGACGTGGAGATCAGGCTCTTTGGGAATATACCGAGAAGTTTGATGAATCCACCAGGCGGGCTTATGGTCTGGGATTCAGAGTGACTGCTGCGGAGATAGAGGCAGCATATAAGGAAGTAGATCAGGCCTTAATAAAGGATATGGCTCAGGCAGCCATGAATATCCTTGCCTTTGCTGAAGCTCAGAAGATGAGTCTTCAGGAGGTGCACGACTTTAGCCCAAGAAAGGGAATATATTTGGGACATCGTATTATCCCAATCGACTCTTGCCTGTGCTATGTGCCCGGAGGAAACTATCCCCTATACTCTACCGCTTTGATGCTGATTATTCCGGCAAAGGAAGCGGGGGTGGGTCGAGTTATTGCCTGCTCGCCGGTTGAAAAAGGCACCAACAGAATTAACCCTAAAACCCTGGTTGCTATGGATATTGCAGGAGCTGATGAAATCTATGCCATAGGCGGAACACAGGCAATTGCAGCTGCTGCCTATGGAACAGAATCCATTGTTCCTATTGATTTAATAGTTGGCCCCGGAAACAAATATGTGGCGGAGGCAAAACGTCAATGCTATGGTCAGGTTGGAATTGATTTTGTGGCGGGACCAAGCGAAGTTTTAATTATTGCAGATGGAACAGGAAATCCGGAGCATGTTGCTGCGGATTTATTAGCTCAGGCAGAGCACGATGTAAATGCGAAGTCGATTTTAGTGGTGGTTAAGGACACACCTTTAGACCGTGACGCTGAGGCCTTTGCAAATTCGGTTATGGATGCGGTGGAGAAAGATCTTGGTTTCCTGGAAACGGCGGATATTGCCAGAGTTTCCTGGGAAAATAACGGTGAAGTTCTGATTGCGGAATCCTTTGATGAAGCAATTACCTATTCCAATGAAATTGCGCCGGAACATTTGGAGCTTAATATGGTACCGGAAACTCCGGATATTAATAAGGTTGGTCTTTCCGGTGAGTCCTTTGATGAGAATACCTATTCCGAAAAGGTTGAGTATTTATTAAACAAGCTAAAGAATTACGGTTCCTTGTTTATAGGGCAGAATACTGCAGAGGTCTTTGGAGACTATGCCTCCGGTCCCAATCATACATTACCAACGGTGAGGGCTTCACGCTATACCGGGGGACTTTGGGTAGGTACCTTCTTAAAGACCTGCGCCTATCAATATATGACGGATGAAGGGAGCGAGGAAATTGCTCCAATCGTCCGTAGATTGGCAGAAGGTGAAGGTTTGGCAGGTCACGCCCTTGCAGCAAAGATTAGAGAGAAACTTGAATAAAAAAAGGCGGGTTCGGTTTTTGAACTGAATCCGCCTTTTTAAATCATTTTATTGCGTTGCTACTAGCATACTACTCTGCTACGTAAGGAAGCAATGCCACGATTCTGGCTCTCTTTACAGCGGTTGTGATGTCGCGCTGATGAATGGAGCAGGTTCCAGTGACTCTTCTGGGAAGGAGCTTACCTCTTTCGGTAATGAACTTTCTCAGCTTTTCTGTATCCTTGTAGTCTATAGTATCAGTGCTGTCTGCACAGAACTGGCATACTTTCTTTCTTCTCATGCCGCCTGTGGGTCTTCTTTTTTCAGCCATGATATGTCTCCTTTCTTAGACTCCCATATCAAAGAATTTGGGAGCTTCAATTTAGAATGGGACATCCTCGTCAATTGTTTGGAAGGAATCCGGCATTTCAGCTTCGAATCCATCCGGTTCTGCAGAATCAAATTCTACAGTTGAGGATGCGCTTTCCTGAGTGGCATAGCTCTGTTGTGAGCCTCCGAATGAAGATCCGGTTTCTTTACGATCTCCCCATTCCAGGAATTCAACTCTATCAGCAATTACATCGGTAGTGTATACGGTTTTTCCATCCTTGTCCTGATAGGAGCCTGTTTGGAGCCTTCCCTGTATTCCTACCATTCTACCCTTTGCGAGATATCTTTCACAGTTTTCAGCTTGCTTACCGAACACAGTGATTCGTGGGAAATCTGCTTCCCTCTCTTTTCCTTGGCGTGTTGGTCTATCCACCGCAATGCTAAACTTTGCTACTGCCATTTGGGAACCTGATGTATATCTAAGTTCAGGATCTCTGGTTAATCTTCCGATCAATATTACACTATTCATATCTCGCACCTCTTTCTGGTTTTCGTCTATTCTTCGACTTTAGTATTCTTCGGGTCCTTGCTGACGATGATGTGCCTGATGTAGTCATCGGAAATCTTAAGTCTTCTGTCGAGTTCCAAAGGTAGTGTCGGTTCTGCTGTAAACTGGATTACTGCATAATATCCTTCAGACTTCTTCTGAATAGGATATGCCAGTTTACGGAGTCCCCAGACGTCTACGTCCTTTACCTCGCCTTCGGAAGAAATGATTTCTTTGACTCTTTCCACGGCGGCATCCTTCTTTTCGTCATCCAATGTTGAATCGATGACAAACAGGACTTCGTAGTTTTTCATGATTTCACCTCCCTATGGTCTTAGTGGCGCAGCTCTTATACTGCGCAGAGATTATGCATTCTCTTTAACGTGCTTCACCATTATGCCTCAAATCAAACCATATTGCAAGGGCTTTTTTGTGCTTTTTTTATTGAATTTTTAATAGTTTTAGGGCTTTGTGGCTCCCCATTGTTTTCCCAAAGTTTTACCTTTCTTTTATGTAAAATTACCATTATTTTCCCTTTCTTTCCCCATAGACCTCCACTTTATCTCACACATTATAAAGTATCCTTTGATTGGATATTTTTCTAAAAACTACTATAGAATGTGTGTGCAGAATTTGGACATGCGCACTTTAAAATATTGCTAAAGATTATTTATTGTTGTATCTTATTAGGTGATGATTTAACGAATTTATAGGAGGACACTTCGTATGAATAATAAACCTACCTTAATAGTTATGGCCGCAGGCATGGGAAGCAGGTATGGAGGATTAAAGCAGATTGATCCAATCACCGATCAAGGTGAGATTATTTTAGACTTTTCTCTATATGATGCGATGTTGGCAGGTTTCGAATCTGTGATTTTCATCATCAAAAAAGAAAATGAGGCGGATTTTAGGGCTTTAATAGATGGTAGAGCCGGAAAACGTTTGGATGTGAAATATGCATTCCAGGATATTCGTGACATTCCCGAGTTAAGCGAGTCATCTGATGATGCTGGCGCCAAGGATATCTTGGTTAAGGTGGAGGATGCAATAAGCTCCGGTCGCGTGAAACCATGGGGAACCGGCCATGCGGTTCTTTCTGCAAGAGATTTAGTATCCGGACCCTTTGCCGTTATCAATGCGGATGATTTCTACGGAGCTGCGGCATTCCAACATATGTATGATTTCCTGGAAGGCCTCAATCAGGACGATGATCCTCAGCACTTTGCTATGGTTGGCTACCGCCTTGATAAAACTCTTTCCGAGACAGGTCATGTGGCAAGGGGTGTATGTACTGTTACGGAGAATTCAATGCTTCAGGACATAGTGGAGAGGACTCAAATACAACGACAGCCTGACGGAAAAATAGCCTTTACAGAAGACGATGGCGAAAGCTGGACTTCTCTTCCTGACGATACTCCTGTTTCTATGAATTTCTGGGGATTCGGAAGAAAAATGATGGACGAACTGTCATCAGGCTTTCCGGGAGCTTTAGAAAAAATATTGTTGGATAATCCTTTAAAGGGGGAATATTATCTACCCGGTGCTGTGGATACTCTACTGAAAGCAGATAAGGCAGATGTAAAGGTATTGCGCTCCTCAGATCAATGGTATGGTGTCACATATAAAGAGGACAAAGAAGGTGTTATGGACGCTATTCGCGCAATGAAGGATAAAGGGCTTTATCCTGAAAAACTCTGGGATTAGTTCGGAGCACTTTAAATGATTATTTCAAAAGTTTATTACAAAAGAACAGGGACGGTTCACTAAGAATCGTCCCTATTATTTATTCCCATTATTTCTGATGTTTCAAGGGTGGTTTGGGATAAGTTCCTGATAGAATCTTATGGACTAATTTAGGACTTATTTTGTTTTGGACTGCTTATGGGTAGAAACAGATCCCAAACACATTATTTCCTTGATAACGGTATTATTATACCACCTATTTTTTATTTGTGGGAATTTTTTTAAAAAAATTTCATATTTTTTCAAATTACTGAATAAAAATAGCGGTCCTTGTCTCAGAACCGCTCTAAATGCTAATATTGTTTGGATTATTCTTTTTCTTCGAATACGTCCTTACCCATTCCGCAAACCGGGCATTCCCAATCTTCCGGAAGGTCTTCAAAGGCTGTTCCCGGCTTTATTCCATTATCCGGATCGCCCTTTGCAGGGTCATAAACGTATCCGCATGCTCCACATTCATACTTTTTCATTTTGTTTCCTCCTGTTTAAATAACAAACTGATTTCATTTATTTCATAACTATCAATACATAGAGTATAACTCTTTTTTGTGGAAATATCTATATTGGTTGTGCTAAAATACCATCATGAAGATTTTGGGAAATATAGGCGGGTTCACCAAATTGCTTGGTACCATTGCCCGTGTTAACAAATACGCCAAACCCATAGAGAGGGCAAAGGCCCAGGGAGACCTTGATGCTGAGCGTGTTGCAATTGAGACAGCCTGCAGTTCTTGGGTTAATGACGTCATAAATACCTTTGATATGCACTTTGATATAACAGGACGGGAGAATATACCCGAGGGACCTTGTGTTTTTATCGGCAATCACCAGGCTTATTGCGATATTATGGCTATGCTTAAAGCCGTGGAAGGTCACCAGCTTGGTTTTATTGCAAAAGAAGAGTTTAAGCCTGTTCCCTTCCTAAGCACATGGATTCTTAGAGCAAGAGGGCTTTTTATCCCAACGCTAAGAAATGACGCAAGGGATTCCTTAAAGGTGATAAACGAAGGCGTCAAATATGTTAAAGATGGTTTCTCTCTGATGATTTTCCCGGAGGGTAAGAGAAGCTGGAGTTCTCAAATGGACGAATTTAAGCCGGGTAGCTTTAAACTGGCAACTAAGGCTAAGGGTCCTCTGGTTCCGGTTACTATAAACGGTACGTATAAGATGTTCGAAGAGCGAGAGATTATGACACCGGGTCAAACCGCAACCGTGACAATTCATCCACCCATAGATACAGCGAGTCTATCAAAGGCGGAAGAGAAGGATCTTCCGGAAAAGGTTTGGAATATCATACATAGTGCACTTCCTATTTAAAAACTTCGCAATCCTGGCGAAGTTTTTGGTTTTTCAAGTGAGTTATCTTTATTACAATTTGCTCTCGGATTCCGGCTTTGCCAAAAGGAATACGGTTATAAATATGCATAAAAATCCAACAAAGTCTATAGGGTAGAAGGCCTCTCCCAGCCAAACCACCATGCAAACCGTGGCAGATACAGGCTCTATGCTTGCAATCATACTTCCCTTCACCGCACCGCAAAGGCTTACGCCTAATAAGTAGGCGGTGTAAGGGATTACTGTTCCAAAAACAATTATTATTACAAGGTATAATAGAAGCCTTGAATCGTAAATCGCAGGACCTCCCTGGAACCTGT
>CACXFN010000175.1 GCA_902766915.1 uncultured Eubacteriales bacterium | reverse complement strand
CCTAAAACATATTTTCCCTGTCTGTCAGAAATTGCTAAGGCCAATTAAGGAGGATTTTGATAGGATTTCTTCCTCGGATACAAACCCGGAAGCGCAGGAATCCGGAAGAATTTGTTGCCTGGTTAAACCCCAATTTGAAGCAGGAAGAGAACAAGTCGGGAAAAAAGGAATTATAAAAGACAAAAAGGTTCATAAGGAAGTAATTGAAAATGTCATGGGATATGCTATAGACTCAGGCTTCTATCCACTTGATCTAAGTTTTTCCCCAATAACAGGGGCAAAGGGGAATATTGAATATCTCTTATATCTTAACAAAATCTCAGAATTAGGGTATAATGATAAGGTTAATGATAGTAATAGTTTGTGGGATAATAATCTACATGAATTAATTGAGAAAATCGTAAAAGAGGCACATTCAAGCCTGTAAATCTTAGAACTATTATAATAATTATCATTAAGATAATAAAAATATTTAGGACTTATTTTAAAGGAGAAATGGACATGAGAGTATCTGAAAGAGTGCAAGAAATGCAATTCTCGCCAATCAGAAGGTTTAATCCAATTGCTATTAAGGCAAAGGAAATGGGAAAAAAGGTTTATCATCTGAATATAGGACAACCGGATGTTGAAACCCCTGATTGTTTTATGGGATCAATTAAGGCGTTTAATGAATCCGTTATTAAATATGCGGAATCAGGTGGTGTTGTAGAACTCCAGGATGCTGTAATTGACTATTATAAACAGTATGGAATGGAATATGTTAGAAGTGATATGATTGTTACAAATGGTGGATCAGAAGCACTTACTATGGCTTTTCTTACTATCATAAATCCCGGTGAAGAGATTTTGATTGCTGAGCCATTCTATACCAATTATCATACATTCCTCACTACAGCAGGAGGTAAGATTTGCCCAATAACAACTAAGGCAGAGGATGGATTTAGCTATGCGACAAGAGAACAAATAGAACCTCTTATCAACGAAAGAACAAGAGCAATTTGCTGCATTTCCCCTGGAAATCCAACAGGTAATGTTTTAACCCTGGATGAAATGAGACTAATAGGTGAAATAGCAAAAGAACATGACTTATACATTATTGCCGATGAGGTTTATAGAGAATTTGCCTATGATGACAGAGAAGTAGCTTCCTTTGGAATGCTTCCGGAATATGCTGACAGAGTAATCTTAATCGACTCTGTTTCCAAGAGATTCTCTGCCTGTGGCGCCAGAATAGGATTGTTGATTTCCAAGAATAAAGATGTTATGTCATCAGCAATGAAAATAGCTCAGGCCAGATTATGTGTATCAACTGTTGATCAGATCGGATCCATTGGATTGTTCAGATTGCCTCAGAGTTATTACGATGAAGTAAAGGCCGAATACTGTGGTCGTCGTGATGCTGTATATGAGGAAATGATGAAGATTCCGGGGGTTGTCTGTCAGAAACCCGGCGGTGCTTTCTATATGACTGTTAAGCTTCCTGTTGACAATGTGGAAGACTTCCTGATGTTCATGCTGGAAGAATTCGATGATAATGGAGAAACAGTCATGTTTGCACCTGCTGAAGGCTTCTACGCCACACCGGGTCTTGGAAAAGATGAAATTAGAATTGCTTATGTTCTCAATCAAAAGGATATGAGGAGAGGCTCGGAATTAATTAGATTGGGAATTGAAGCATATAATAAAAAACTAGGAAAGTAGTATAGAGGGACGGTCTTTAAGCCGTCCCTAATTAAAAATTATGACCAAGTTATCCCCAATGATGCAGCAATATTTTGATATAAAAGAACAGTATCGCGACGCCATACTGTTCTTTCGCTTGGGGGATTTCTATGAAATGTTCTATGACGATGCGCTAACAGTATCAAAGGAACTTGAGCTCACTCTGACAGGAAAGAATTGCGGCCAAGAGGAAAGAGCACCTATGTGTGGTGTTCCTTTTCACTCAGCTGAACCTTATATCCATCGATTGGTTGAGAAGGGATATAAGGTTGCAATATGTGAACAAATTGAGGATCCTGCCTTAGCAAAGGGTATCGTGAAAAGGGATGTTATTAAAATAGTAACACCCGGAACATTGACCTCAGGCATTATGCTTAATGAAGGGGAGAATAATTATCTTGTTTCTGTATTTTATGGTAAAGGAAAATCAATTGATGATTCTTTCTTTGCTATAGCATATTCTGATATTTCTACCGGTGAACTTGCAGTTACAGAAACCCATGGTGATGGAAGTGGTTATAATCAAATATTAGATGAAATTTGTAAACTGTCACCAAAGGAACTGCTTATTAATCAGGACTTTAATGATAATTTCAGCCTAAGGGATTTAATCGATATTACCGGAATATCATCAAAAAACATCAATATATTAGACAATAAGGAATACTCTTCTAAAATAGCTGAATCAATAATGACAGGAAGTCTAGGTAAGGGAAGTATCATGTCTTCGGGATTAAAGGATAGAACCAATTCCCTAAGTGCCCTTGCCGCTCTTTTATCTTATTTGCTTGAAACACAAAAGCATAGTCTTACACAGATTACATCCTGTCGATTCTATGAAATGGGTTCTCATATGGCTTTGGATAAGGCCAGTCTCAGAAATCTTGAAATTACAGAGACCCTTTATGAAAAAAAGAGAGAAGGTTCACTTTTAGGAGTTCTTGATAAAACCCATACTGCAATGGGTGCAAGGCTACTAAAAAAATGGTTGCGTGAGCCACTAAACAATCCTGAAGAAATCAATTCAAGATTGGATGGCGTTGAAAAACTGGTTAAGGATTCATTAGTGGCAAACAATATAATTGAGCATCTAAAAGACATATACGACTTTGAGAGACTATCAGCCAGAATTGCATCAGGAAACGCCAATGCCAGAGATATGTTGGCAATAAAACGTTCTGTCAACGCTCTTCCCGGGATTTTAGATGCAATAGGATATCTGGGAGATGAATCCGGTATTATCAAAACAGTTAATGATAATATTTATGATTTTACGGATGTGGCTGATTTAATAGAAAAAGCAATAAATCCAGACGCACCATTAACGGTAAAAGAAGGTGGAATCATACAGCCGGGCTTTTCTAAAGATCTGGATAGCCTTAAGGAGTCCATAAAGGATGCAAAGCATTGGATTGCAAGCCTGGAGGGGAGAGAAAGGGAAAGAACAGGAATCAAGAATCTGAAGGTTGGGTTCAATAAAGTGTTTGGTTACTATATCGATGTAACAAGATCTCAATCTGATTTGGTTCCAGACGACTATATCAGAAAACAAACCCTGGTAAATAATGAACGTTACATCACTCCTGAATTAAAGGAAATGGAAAACCTGGTTCTAAATGCTGAAACTAAGATTAACAAACTTGAATACGATTTATTCACAGAAATAAGAGAGAGCTTAGAAAAGAAGATAGAGGACTTCCAAATAACCTCCCATGCCATTGCAGTTTTGGATTGCATCTGTTCCTTTGCCACGTGTGCCAATAGATATGGTTATGTTAAACCTAAGGTTGACAATGGTTCATTATTAGAAATAGAAAATGGAAGGCACCCTGTGGTGGAACAAACGGAAGGGAAGGGACTCTTTGTAGCCAATGATACATATTTGGATAGAGATAATCATACCCTTGCAATTATTACCGGTCCAAATATGAGCGGTAAATCCACATATATGAGACAAACTGCGCTAATTGTTCTTATGGCGCAGTCAGGATCATTTGTGCCAGCCGATAGAGCGGTTATTGGTGTATGTGATAGAATATTTACGCGTATTGGCGCATCCGACAATTTGGCTCAGGGACAATCCACCTTTTATGTTGAGATGAGCGAATTGTCATATATATTGAATTCAGCAAAAGAGAAATCTTTGATTATATTGGATGAAATCGGAAGAGGTACAAGTACATACGATGGACTATCCATTGCGTGGGCTGCAGCAAAGTATTTATGTAATAACAATCGACGGATAAGAACTCTTTTTGCTACCCACTATCATGAGCTAACAGAGTTGGCAGATGAAGGTGAAAATGAACATGGGGTTCCAGGGATATTTAACCTAAATGTGGATGTGGCGGAAGTGAACGGTGAAATAGTCTTCCTCCATAAAATTGTGGCAGGTGCTGCAAGCAAGAGTTATGGTATTCATGTTGCAAAACTGGCGGGAGTACCGAAGGTTTTGTTGGAAGAAGCTGAGTATAAGTTGGAGTCACTGGAATCAAACACTTTTGAATCAAATAGAGAAAAATCATTTTCCAATGAAGACATATTATATCCTGATAATAAACAGAGAGAAATAGATTCATATAATAATGAGGATATGCAGATTTCACTTTTTACTAATATACACGAAAGTGAAATAATAAATAGAATTAAAGACCTGAACCTAATGGAGCTTACTCCATCAGAAGCTATAAAAGTATTAGAGGATTTAAAAGCATTATTAAAATAGATGTAAAACAGAAAATATGATAAGAGTATTACCTAAAGAAGTTTCAGATAAAATAGCTGCAGGTGAAGTAATTGAGAGTCCTGTTTCTATTGTAAAGGAGCTAATTGAAAATTCAATAGATGCCGGAGCTACCAGTATTAGTTGTGAAATAAAAAAAGGTGGCAAGGAAGAAATCAGGATTACGGATAATGGTTCCGGAATTCCTTCTGCTCAAGTGGAGACAGCCTTTCTTAGACATGCTACCAGCAAAATAGAGAAAGCTGAGGATTTAAAGAAATTAGACACCCTTGGTTTTAGGGGAGAAGCCTTGGCCAGCATAGCTGCAGTTTCACGGACGGAGCTTATTACTAAAACTAAGGATGAGACCGTGGGAACCAAGGTGGAGATTCATGGTGGAACCATTGTAAATAAGGAATCCATTGGATGCCCTGAAGGAACAACTATAATAGTAAAAGATTTGTTTTATAATCTACCTGCCAGAGCTAAATTCATGAAATCTGAAGCATCAGAAGCAGGTAAAATAATTGATATGATGTCCAGACTTGCAATAACAAGACCTGACATAAGATTTTCATTAATATCTAATGGGAAAAACCATTTTACCACTTCCGGTAATGGGGATTTAAAATCTGCCATTATTTCTGTTTATAAAGACAGAGAATTTAAAGAATTAGTTGAAGTACATTATCCAACCAATAATACAGACGACGATTCCTCTAAGTCCATAATTGTTAGAGGTTATATATCACGACCATCATTTACAAGAAGCAATAGACGAAGTCAATTCTCTTTCGTTAATGGCAGAACAATCAAAAATAAATCTATAGAAAAAGGAATTGATCTTGGATATAAAGAAAGAGTTTTCGAAGGAAGATTCCCAATTACTTTTTTGTTTCTCGATATAGATCCGTCTAAAGTGGATGTAAATGTTCATCCAAATAAAAAGGAAGTCAGATTTAATGACGAGATAGCTGTTATTACAGCAGTAGAGGAAGCGATTAAGAACACCTTTAGAACTGAAAGAGCTATTATTAAAGGAACAGATAATACTTATTTACAGAAGCATCATAGTTCGTTAAATAATGAATCGGAACAGCTAAACATTAAAGATTATTTAGCTATAGCAGATAGGGAAGAAGATGATACCGAAAAATATATTCACGAAACGATAGATGATTCCTCAGTATTGATGTCCGATTTTGTTAATCAGGGATTCAAAGAAGAACCAAAAGAAGGTATTAATATAGTTGATCCTGATATCAATGTTCCCAATTTAAAGCCTTTTGATTTTAATGATTTAACATTTAATGGAACCATACTTGGAACTTATATTATAGGAACAGACAGTAATAATTTCTATTTATTTGATCAGCATGCCGCCCATGAAAGGATTAATTATGAGAAGTTCATTAACTCCTATTTATCAAATAATAAAGAAAGTCAAATAATTCTCACTCCTATAACCTTCGACGTTCCATTAGAGATGACAGAAGATGATGAGGAATGGATAACATTATTAACTTCAATGGGATATTTAATTGAACCCTTTGGCGATGCTACATATATTATAAGAGAAATACCCGTATTTATGACAATTGGTGAGTCTGAGGACTTTGTAAAATCCTTTATCGATTCATTTTATGATGATAGAAAAACTGAGAATGAAATCGTGATAGATAAACTCATCGGTAAAGCATGTAAAAGTTCAATAAAAGCTAATGATTTTATTAAAGAAGAAGAGATAGAAGCATTGATAGATGATTTAAAAAAATGTAGGAATCCATTTTCCTGCCCCCATGGCAGACCTACATTCATTAAGTTTAGCAGATACGATTTGGAAAAGATGTTCAAACGTATTCAATAATATAGGCATCATGGTTGCAGCTTAGTTGCAACAAATACGCATCCTGTAGAGCATAATAGAAAGGATTGGAAGAATGACGACTAATAAAGGAACAAAAAATGATACTTTTAAAGAGATTAAACAGAGGGAAATTGACCATGCTATTCAAGTAATAGACGCTATAGATAAAAACCCGGATCCTTATCTGAGATATAAAACCGGTCGACCTATTACCGATATAAAGCAGATGTTTGAATCCAGCGCTTTTAAGTATCCGGATAATATTGCTTTCATGCAAAAATTCAGAAAAGGTGAGGAGTACAGAGAAATAAAATATAAAGATGCACTGGAGGATGTAAATGCTCTCGGCACTGCTATGATTAATAGAAATCTAAAGGGTAAACGTATTTCTATTATCGGAGAAACAAATTATCAATGGGAATCCACATATCTTGCTACCATTGGCGGAGTCGGAATAGTTGTTCCCCTTGATAAGGAATTGCCTGAAGAAGACCTGAAGCATTTAATCCAAGATGCAGAAGTGTCTGCTGTTTTCTATGGGAAAAAATATGACAAACTCTTTAAAGAAATGAAGGCAAGTGGTGACACTAAATTAGAAGTCTTGGTGAATATGGATAAAGACTTGATTCTTTATCTTGAAGATGAACAGGATATATTTAATGCAGATGATGATGATTTGCATAATGGTGATTATTCCGGTGAAACACTTTCCTGGGCTCAGCTTATCAGGGAAGGGAGAGAACTTGTTTCTGCAGGTGATAGAGAATTTATTGATGCTGAAATAATTGCGGATGACATGGCGGTAATTCTTTATACTTCAGGCACTACAGGTTTTGCTAAAGGGGTTATGCTAAGTAATACTAATCTTTGTGAAAACCTTATGGCTGCGCCTACCATTTTGAACGTCAATTCCTGGGATATATTTTTTTCAGTGCTTCCCGTACACCATACATATGAATGCACCTGCGCATTTTTGATGCCATTATATAAAGGTGCTGCAATTGCATATATGGAGGGATTAAAATATATAACCAAGAACCTTCAAGAAGTAAGACCCACTATGCTATTAGGTGTACCTGTTTTAATAGAAACTTTATATAAAAGAATCTGGAAAAGTGCCAGGGAAAGCGGAAAAGATCAAACGTTGAAAAAACTTCTTGCTATTAATCATAAAACCCGGAAGTTTGGTATTGATATCAGCAAACCATTTACTAAAGATATTTTAAAAGTTTTTGGCGGCAGGATGAGGATGCTTATTAGTGGTGGTGCTGCCATTAATCCTGAGGTATTACAGTTTTTCAATGACATTGGAATCACTGCGGTTCAGGGATATGGCCTGACAGAATGTTCACCTATGGCAGCATTAAATCCCGATGTGGAAAAAGATATGAGAAACGCTTCCGTAGGACATCTTTTACCAGGTATGGAAGTGAAGATTATTGATAAGGATGAAGATGGAATAGGAGAGATTTGTCTAAAGGGACCCAATGTTATGATGGGTTATTATAATAATCCATCTGCCACTGCTGAGGTTATTATAGATGGTTGGTTCCACACCGGTGATTTGGGTTATGTGGATGAGGATAACTTCATTTATATAACAGGAAGAAAGAAAAATGTTATTATAACTGATAATGGTAAGAACGTATTCCCTGAGGAATTGGAATATGAGCTTTCTAAGATACCCTTTATTTCAGAATCAATGGTATGGGGAGCGGTTGAGGAAGGAACATCCAACAGTAATACAATTGCCGCTACAGTTACTGTGGATGAGGAAGAAATAAAACTTGCCCTTGGTGATGACTATGAGATGAATGAATTGGAGTCTCTTCTTTGGAAAGAAATCGACAAGTTAAATGAAAGACTTCCTTTCTTTAAACGTATAAAGAAATTAGTTATTAGAGACCGTGAGTTTGACAAAACTACGGGTAAAAAAATCAAAAGATTTGTTGAAGACAATAAGCAAGGATAGTAATAGAATAGTTGTTATTGCAGGACCAACTGCAGTAGGTAAGACAGAGATTGCATTAAAAATTGCAACGGATTTTGGTATGGAGATTGTTTCTTGCGATTCCATGCAAATCTATAAATACATGGATATTGGAAGCGCAAAGCCAAGTGAAGCTGAGCTCAAAATGGTGCCACATCATATGATTGATGTAATTGACCCATTAGAGTGTAAGAATAATAAATCTCCTGAGGATAGTTTTAGCGTGGTTAAGTTTTCGGAAATGGCCAGAGGTGTTATTGATGAAGTCTTAGCCAGAGGGAAAATGCCCCTTGTTGTTGGAGGAACCGGTCTCTATTTGGATTCAATAATATATGATTTAGATTTTGCTGCGGAGCCTCTTCAATTGGAGGATAGGGAGGAATTGTATAATATAGCTGAAGCCGAAGGCGCAGAAGCCCTTCATGATATTCTAAAAGAATTAGATGGTGCTGCAGCAGAACGTATTCATCCTAATAATGTAAAAAGAGTAGTGCGTGCCATTGAATCGGCAAGACTTGGAAAGAATGTTAAAGAGTTTAAGCGTAGTTTTGATTTTAGATCAGAATACAGACCGATTTTAATTGGATTAACCAGAGATAGGGAAGAATTATATGATAGAATCAATAAAAGGGTTGATATCCTAATAGATATGGGGCTCGTGGAAGAAGTTGAAAATCTCGTATCAAAGGGCATGACATCCGACGATTATTCCATGAAGGGAATCGGATATAAGGAGATTATCGATTAT
>CACXFN010000174.1 GCA_902766915.1 uncultured Eubacteriales bacterium | reverse complement strand
TTGTATCGTAGTTTCTCTGCTTGCACTCAGTGCATTCTAATTTGACTTTGACTCTCATGTCTTTGGTCCTTTCAATTTGTAAGTATATATGTTGATAAATATATCGTAAACGTACCTAAATTCAGAGCCGAAGGTTCTCGACTCTGAATTAATACTTTCATATTGTGCCTAATAAGTTTATAACACAGTTGATAGAAAGTCAAATATTATTTTTTTACAAGCTTTTATCCTTATTTTAAACGCTTTTATCTTTTCAGAATGTGATTTGACATGTGATTTGACGTAAAAGCGAGGTGTACTTATATACGACCTCGCATTTCCGAAACTATTTCCTTTTTTTCTTAGTTGTTTCTCGCTCCACAAGTTTCACCCGGAATACGTTTTCCTTTTCATAGGACTCGCCCTTGGAGTGCTTGCAGATTATTTCTATCGCTCGTCTGCCCATGTCCTGGATTGGCTGATGAATAGTTGTGAGGGCCGGTGTAACCAGACTGCTTATTCCTATATCATCAAAGCCGACGATTTGGATGTCTCCCGGCACACGCTTTCCTTTACCTGAAAGGTATTTGAACAGTGACAGCGCCACCATGTCGTTAGCGGCAACTACCCCGTCTACCGCCGGATATCTATCCAGGAGTCTCTCCGCAGCGCGGGTTCCTGCAGCAAAGGAATACTTAGTATCTATGTAATGAACATCCAGTCCATTTTCCCGACACACATCCTTATAGCCCTGGAACCTGAGCTTACCGCTTGCAAAAGCTTGAGGCCCTCGGAGGCAAACAATATTCTTACATCCTTTATCAACCAGACATTGTGCAGCCATCCTCCCACCTTCATAGTGGTCGGATTCTATATGGGCAACCTCTACACCATCTTCTACATGCCGGTCAACTACGATTACCGGGAGTTTACAATCCTTAATTATTCCTCCGGTCTTACTGTTGTTGGTTACCAGGATAATTCCATCAGCATGCATGCTTTCAAGGAGGCTGATATTCTCCGCTTCTTTCTTTGAATCATTATTGGAGTTGGAAAGGAGAATGTTATAACCCCTTCTATGGGCTTCAGCTTCAACCTCCTTGGCAAGCTCATTGAAGAATGGGTTGACAATATCCGGCACAATCAAACCTATGATTCTACTGGATTTTTTATAAAGAGCAATAGCTAATGCATTTGGTTTAAAGCCCGTCTTCTTGATCGCGGCTTCTACACGCTTTCTCTTTTCTTCGTCCACCTTAGCAGTATTATTGATTACTCTGGAAACGGTGGCCGGGGAAACCTTGGCGAGACTAGCTATCTCTTTTATCGTTGCCATATACTAAACTCTATAGCTTATGCGTTTTCTGATGTTACCAGCTTTACTTCTACAGGCATGCTTGCTTCTACGGATTCGCCACCTGCCAGCTTCTGAGCAACTTCTACTGCTGTGGATCCCATGAGATCAGGCTGCTGTGCAATTGTTGCTGCCATCTTGCCATCCTTGATTGCCTGAATAGCATCATCAGTAGCATCGAATCCTGCAACTACTACGTCCTTACCTTCCAATGCTTCCAGTGCACCGAGTGCCATTTCATCGTTATGAGCAAATACGCACTGTACATCCGGATTGGCCTGGAGCAGGTTCTCCATAACTGTGAGACCCTCTGCACGGTTGAAGTTTGCTGTCTGGCTTCCTACAACATCAAGCTTGGAATCAGCAATATTGTGGAATCCTGCGCCTCTGTCAACTGTAGCGCTGGCACCGTTAACGCCCTGGAGCTCGATGCACTTGGCACCTTCGCCAACTGTGTCTACCAGGAACTGAGCAGCAAGTTCTGCACCAAGTACGTTGTCGGATGCGATTGAGCAATCAACATCAACACCGTTTACCATACGGTCAACAGCAACAACTTTGATGCCTGCAGCGATTACGTCTTCAATAGCAGGAGCTACTGCATCAGAGTCAACAGGGTTTACGATGAGAACCTGGATTCCCTTGGAGATAAGGTCCTCAATATCATTTGTCTGCTTGGCTGTATCATCACCAGCATCAACAACGATGAGCTCTACACCCAGTTCGTCTGCCTTTGCTTTAGCTCCATCTACCAAAGTTACAAAGAACGGGTTGTTTAGTGTTGATACGGAGAGACCTACAGTTGTTCCCTCTGCTGCAGCATCACCACCACCGGAGCTAGCGCCACCGCCGGAGCTGTTTCCACCGCCACTACATGCTGCCAGTGTGAATACCATCATTACTGCAATTAATACAACTAAAACCTTTTTCATAAATAATTTCCTTCCTTTCTATTTTCTTAATATTAAAATTAAATATGAACCTACTTAACGTTTGCGGTCCGATAATACCGCAATCAGAATAACAATACCTTTTACTACATCCTGGTAATAAGAGCTTACTCCCATGATGTTTAATCCATTACTCAGCACCGCTATTATTAGTACGCCGGTAAATGTACCCCAGATTCTTCCTCTTCCACCATTCATAGACGTGCCGCCCAGAGCAACCGCCGCAATGGCATCCAGCTCATAACCCTCACCCAGAGTGGGCTGTGCCGATCCCAAACGTGACAGAAGAATCAATCCGGAGAGGGCAGCCATCACACCTGAAATAGCATAAACTGCAAGCTTGGTCTTATCGATATTGACACCAGCCAATTTGGCTGATTCGGCATTACTACCTGTTGCATAAATTCTTCTTCCAAAGGTCGTCTTGGTGAGAACAAAACTAAATACCGCAAACACTATGAGAAACAGTATTGCCGGAAAAGGAATTTTAAATACAAATCCTTTTCCTATGAATTTAAGGAGCTGACTTCCCCCCAGTCCGGAAATTGGTTTTCCGCCTGTGAATATCATGGTCACTCCGCGGAACACCGTCATAGTAATCAAAGTCGCAATGAAGGGCTGTAGCCTTCCCTTTGTTACCAGGATACCGCTGGTCGTCCCAAATATGGCTCCAATAAGTAGGGCCAGTAGCATGGCTACTCCCGCAGGCATTCCGGCTTTAATCATAGCTGCTGCAAAAGCTGCGGTCAGAGCAAGCACCGAACCAACGCTAAGGTCAATGCCACCTGTTAGAATTACGCACGTCATGCCGAAGGCAATAAACCCGTTTATAGCGGACTGTCTAAGTAATGACAGGAAGTTGTCAAATGTTCTGAACTCAGGACTTGCTATACTGATTCCAACTACCAGCAGAATTAGGGCAATTACAACCCCCATATCCTGCAAGGTTCTCAATGCGCTTTTTTCTTTCACTGCACTCCTCCTGTGGCAAGAACCATTATTTCCTCTTGTGTGGTATTGTTATTAACCACGCAGCCTGTAACTTTTCCTTCATGGACAACCATTATTCTGTCCGACATCCCCAGAACTTCAGGAAGT